>JAOUHV010000009.1 GCA_029884425.1 Gammaproteobacteria bacterium | reverse complement strand
TCACATCGCTGCTTGTACCGGCGACAGCAGTGAAATTGCTGCCCGCAAACTCTATGGTTTACCGGACATGGCACTGATAGAAATGGGGGATTTTGTTGGCGCGGTCCTAAAATATTTGAAAAAAACGCCGTTCCAGAGGGTGAGTCTGGTGGGGGGGGTTGGCAAGTTTGCCAAACTGGCCGCCGGGCAGTTGGACCTGCACAGCCGGGTTTCGCAGGTGGATTTCGAGTTTTTACGGCAACAGGCTGCCGCGTTGGGGGCGGATCAAGCCACCCAGCAACGTCTGTTGCAGGCCAATACGGCCGCGCAGGCGGTAGAAATATTTCCGTCATTAAACAATAAAATATGTGAGCTTTCTGCGCAGTTTGCGGGACGCTATGTAAGCAATGGCACGATGCTTGAAGTTACCGTGGTGGACCGAAGTGGTACACCTGTCGGCAAGGCGGTGAAGTCATGAAAATTTTATTGCTCGGTGGAATTGGTGAGGCAAAGCGTTTATCCCGCAAGTTATCGCAGAATCACCAGGTGATTTACAGCCTGAAGGGTGGCGTGCGCATCCCAACGGATGTGACTTGCGAGATTCGTGTTGGTGGCTTTGGCGGTGTTGATGGCTTGGTGACGTTTCTGCGAGAGCAGCAAATTGATCTGCTGATCGATGCGACTCATCCATACTCTGTCGGTATGAGCAGCAATGCCAGATTGGCGGCCCAGCAGTTCGGAGTAGAGCTGTGGAGCTACGTTCGTCCGCCCTGGCAACCGCAGCCGAATGACAAATGGACGGTGGTGCAGGGGCTGAAAAGTCTGTTTGCCCAACTGCAAAATTATCGCAGACCTCTGTTCACCATCGGCAGCAAATTTCTCAACGAATTAAAAGCTGTGCCGGCGCATCAGCATTGGTTGGTGCGAGGTTATTTTCCCTGTCCGCTGACATCAAAAGAAGTGACGCTGATCAATGAACTTGGTCCATTTGATCTGCAACACGAGCAGCAATTATTCGCGAGCAATGACATTGACGTGCTGGTGAGCAAGAACAGCGGTGGTCATGCCGTCGATGCGAAATTGCAGGTAGCGCGAGAACGCGGCTTGCCAGTATTAATGCTGGCGCGGCCGGATAAGCCCAAAGGCAGCCGCGTGTTTACCAGCTTGCAACCAATGCTGGATTTACTCGCCTAACCAGGTTTTTGCAGCATCCATGTCTTTGAATACATGAACGGAACGCGGTGTTTCGGCCATATAGTTTTGAAATTGTCTTGCCAGGCCAAAATACAAATTTGAGCTGACAACCAGTGCGGTTTTGCCGTAGCCGCGTTGTTCACTGAACTGGCTGAGTTTGGATGTTAGCTCAAACATAGCGGTTTTGTTGGGATCGTTCATGTTGATTTTTGCCTGGGTGGCGTCCCAGATAATGTTGATATCCTGTCTGAAATTGGGATCTTTCAGCATGTTGAAAATGGCCTGGCCAATTTCCTGAAAATTAACTTCACCAACCACGGTGGCCAGCATCAAATCATCATCCTTGTTGTAGACAGCGGTTACTCCCATCGGAATATCTCCCCACATTTACACTGCCTATAGTAACGCGCGAATTGCGGAGAGAATTAGATCAAAAAGAGAAGGAATACTAAAACCAGGCTAATTGTTGACGTAAACTCACCGTGTGACCAACAAAAATCAAACTCGGAACGCTGATGGTTAGCGATTGCGCATCGCGCGCCAGATTTTCCAAGCTAGACACCAATACCGTTTGGTTTGGTCGAGTACCGTTTTGTACCACCGCCGCAGGCGTGTTGCCATCAAGGCCGTGGGCAATCAAGTTTTCAGTCAGCGCATGCACGTTCGCCAAACCCATGTAAAAAACCACGGTTTGATTGGGTTGTGCTAACTGGGTCCAGTTCAAATCCAGCTTGCCGTCTTTGGTGTGGCCGGTGACAAAGGTACAACTCTGGGCAAAATCACGATGTGTCAGCGGTATGCCAGCGTAGGCTCCACAGCCATTGGCGGCAGTGACACTGGGCACAACCTGAAACGGAATGCCTTCTTCGGCCAGGCGCATAATTTCTTCGCCACCGCGACCAAACACAAACGGGTCGCCACCTTTCAGGCGCAGCACTCGCTTGCCGGATTTTGCTTCGCGCAGTAAAAATTCGTTGATTTCATCCTGTGGCAACGCGTGATCACTGCGTGCCTTGCCCACATAAATGCGTTTGGCTTCGCGGCGAACCAGATTAAGAATTTCATCGCTGACCAGTCGATCGTAAAGCACGATGTCACATTTCTGCATCAGTCGCAGCGCACGAAAAGTTAACAGGTCGGGGTCGCCAGGTCCGGCACCAACCAAAAAAACTTCGCCGGTTTTGCTCAGCGTGTCTGGATTGTTCAGTGCTTCGCTGATAATGCGTTCAGCCGCTTTGTCGTGACCGGCCAGCATTTGCTCGGCGGCGGGACCATCGAGAATTTGTTCCCAGAACTGACGGCGCTCTCGCGATGAAGCAAAGCGATTTTTAACTTCCTGGCGAAATCGTTTGGCCAGGTTGGCCAGCAGGCCATAGCGGGATGGAATCAGACTTTCCAGTTGTGCGCGCAGCAAACGCGACAATACCGGTGATCCGGCGCTGCTGGAAATGGCAATAACGACGGGATCGCGATCGACCAGCGCAGGCAACACGACATTGCTGAGTTTCGGATCGTCAACCACATTCACGTCGATATTTTTTGCTTGTGCGGCCAGCGCAATTTGCTGGTTCAGTTCACGATCATTAGTGGCGGCGATGATCAGCGAGCAGTGTTCAAGGTCGGTGGCAACGTAAGGACGCAGCTCCAGTTCGATGCTGCCTTGCTGTTGGAGAATATTCAGCTCGGTGCTGACGTGGGGCGCAATGATTCGCAACTTTGCGCCGCTTTTGAGCAGCAGTTGTGTTTTGCGAGTGGCGATGTCACCACCGCCAATGATCAGTACGGTGCGGTGTTGCAGACGAGTGAATAGCGGAAAGTATTCCATTAGTCAGCACTTTCTTTTTTCGGGACACGGGGACGATAAACATGTGCCTTGTCGGCACGATACAAAAAGGAATCATCAAACTGTTCGGTATCCAACACGCGGCCAACAATAATCAGCGAGGTGCGACTGAAACCTTTGGCGCGAACTTTATCGACGATGTCAGTCAGGGTGCCCGTCACGCGGTCGGCATCTTGCCAGCCGGTGCGATACAGTACCGCGATAGGGCAATCCGTACCGTAGTGTGGAATCAGTTCTTCAACAATTTTGTGAATGCGTGTCACGCCCAAGTGAATGACCAGCGTGGCTTTGTGCGCCGCCAGTGAACTAAGGTCTTCACCATCGGGCATGGAGGTTTTGCCGGCATAACGGGTCATGATGATGGTTTGCGATACGCCAGCGAGCGTGAGTTCTTTGCCCAGAGCCGCAGCCGAGGCAGAGGTCGCAGTGACGCCGGGAACAACTTCATAATCAATGCCCAGTTTTTCCAGTTGGCGAATTTGTTCACCAATCGCGCCATAAACCGATGGGTCGCCGGAATGCACGCGCGCGACAATTTTTCCTTCATCGCGAGCAATTTTGATCAGCTCAATAATTTGTTCCAGATGCAATTCGGCGGAATTGACAATCTGTGCGTCGCTGCGTGCCTCACGCAGAATTTCTTCAGGTACCAGCGAGCCAGCGTAAATAATTACCGGCGCTTGCTGAATCAGTCTCAAGCCTTTGACCGTAATCAAGTCGGGATCACCGGGACCAGCGCCAATGAAATAAACCTTCATGCCTGAGTTTCCAATTGCAGTTTTTTCGAATAGCCGCGCGGAGTGTACACGCCCTTGGCGAAGGCGCGGGTTTCACTGTTGCCCACCATCACCAGGGTGAGCATGTCGACTTGGGTGCTGTCGAGTTTTTCCAGGGTGGTGACAGTGATATTTTCATCCGGCCGAGAAAGATTGCGGGCAATAATCACCGGGCAATCGGTGGGGCGGTGTTTCAGCAAAACCTGTTTGGCGTGATCAAGCTGCCAGTCGCGTTTTTTGGAAACCGGATTATAAAATGCGATAACAAAATCACCTTGCGCCGCTGCATGAATGCGGGTGTTAATGGTTTCCCAGGGTGTGAGCAGGTCGGACAATGAAATTGCGCAGAAGTCATGCGCCAGCGGCGCACCGACACGACTGGCTGCCAGCTGAAGCGCAGAAATGCCAGCAATGACTTCGATATCGATATCGTTCCAGATTGCCTTGGGTTGTTTGTCGAGCAATTCAAACACCAGTGTCGCCATGGCAAAAATACCGGCATCGCCGCTGGACACCAGTGCGACGCACTGTTTTTCTGCAGCCAGATTCAGCGCCAGTTCGGCGCGTTCAATTTCCTTGCCCAGATCCAGTGCATGATGCTGCTTGTCGGCGATAACTTCGCCGAGCAAGTCCAGGTAAAGCTGATAGGCAACGATGTCGCTGCTGGCTGCCAGTGCTTTGCGTGCGGCGGGAGCAAGATAGTTTAAATCGCCAGGGCCCATGCCAATGATGTACAACTTTTTCATAATTACCTTACTGCTGGTTCAAATAGGCGCGTGCCAGAGCAAACGTCGCCTTGGTGTTTTTGTGTTTGGGAATAATCAATTCAGCATCATTGCCGGTCAGTGTTTGTGCGTGGAACAGCGCGGCAGCTTCGGCCACGCCATAGACACCGACTTCGCGGAAGACGACATCTGATTTGGTGCTGAGCTTGTCGTCCATCTGCTGCAAATCGGTTGCACCGTAGGTGACAAATGGAATATTCAGTTGTTCTGCCAGCGCAACGATCGCCGGCTCATGCTGTTTGAGATCAATGCTGCTGATGGCGGCGATTGGAACGTGGTGCAGATTGAGCGAACGCAGTGTTCCCTGCATCAAACTTTGAATGTAATCCAGCGGACAATTTTTTTCACAGCCAATGCCCGCCACGTACAGCGGCTGGGTGAACAGGGTTGGGCCGGTGATAATGCACTGGCCATCGGTGAGTTTTGCAACGCGATGGGCAAAATCGTTGGCGCCGCCTTCATGACCGGAAATGAGCGGAATCACGAAGCGGCCTTTTTCATCCATCACCAGTACAGCAGGATCGCGGTGCTTGTCTTTGAGGGCTGGCGCGATACTGCGAACGGCAATGCCGGTGGCACAAATCAGAATCAAGCGATGGCCGGCAGCCAGTTTTTGCTGCACGGTGGCTGCAAAGTTTTCCGGCTTATGCAAATGTTCGGCAGCAAGCTCACTGACCAATCGTTGGCCCAGCAATTTTCCTTGGTCAGTGAGGCTGAAAATACTGATCATGATTTATGCCTGGAAATGAGCATCAGGGAAAAATAGGGGCCAGGGCCGGGCTCAAGGTCGCGCAGATTGCGGACAATTTTTTCATTTTGCTGGCCGACATATTCTGCATAAATCGCATCCTCCGCACGATTGGCTTCGCGCACGATCTGGATGATGCGTTCGCGATGACGTCCGACTTTCAGTATGGCGACGCTGTCAAAATTCAGCAAGGCATCGCGCAGTTCGTGATTTTCCAGACGGGCGGTAACCACCGCGTATTTTTCCAGTTGAGTTGTCAGCGGTAACAGGCTTTGGGCGCAGGTGGCAGGAATGGCGCTGATGCCGGGAATAACCGTGCAGGCATATGTCGATTGCAGACGTTCAAACAAATAGATGAAGCTGGCGTAGAACAGCGGGTCGCCTTCGCACAGCACAACAACGTCATGACCGCGATCGAGTTGTTCGGCGATGCGTTGTGCGCCGTCATCGTAAACCTGATTGGCCGCATAGCGGTCGGTGCGCATGGGCACCGCCAGCGGCAGCTCAAGGCAGTTGTCGGCAATAAATTCTGTGGCAATGTTACGTGCCAGCGAAAAATTTTCGTCGTTGACCAGATAGGCAATGACTTTGGCTTCGCCAATAATGCGCGCAGCCTTGAGGGTTAGCAGTTCCGGGTCGCCGGGGCCAACGCCGATGCCATACAGTCTGCCCTTCATGGTTTGATCACCTTCATCAATAGCACGGGCAGTTGTGGACGCAGCAGCAGTTGTTTGCCCAGCGGTTCACTTTTGGCGACAGCAATTTCCAAAAGTTCGAATTGTTTGGCGTCGGCAAACTGGATCAGCGCTGCGCGGGTTTGTTCGGTGACGCCACTGGCGACAAGGCGGCCGCCGGATTTTAAGCGTGACCAGCAATAATTTAGCAGTTCGCTGCTTTGACCATCATTGCCGCCGACAAAAATCACATCGGGATCATCAAGTTCGTCGAGCACGTCGGGGGCACTGCCCAAAATGCAGTGCAGATTTTGGGTGACACCAAACTTCAGTTGATTGGTTTGCAAATGGCCGAAGCGTTGTGGACTTTTTTCAATCGCATACAGTTGACCTTGCGGATTCCAGCGCGCCCACTCAATCGCTACGCCGCCGCAGCCTGCGCCCACATCCCAGCCGATGTCGCCATTGCCTGGAGATAGCAGCGCAAGAATATTCAATCGCACGGCTTTTTTGCTGATCATGCCGCGGCTGCCGGATTCGCCGGTGTCAAACGCAGCATCGTCGATGCCGGGAAACTGCGGCAAAAAGTGCGAAGCCGATTCGGTTTTTAGCAACGTGACGTGCAGCGGATGGAATTGATGCTCGCCGTGCAACAGTTCATGGGTGGTGAAATGCGAAATTTTTTCTTCCGCCAATCCCAGTGCTTCGGCAATCCACAGTTGCGCGTCATTCATGCCGACGTCGTGTAACAACTCGGCGATGGCGCGTGGCTGACTGTGTTTGTCGGTGAGCAGGGCATACCACTGGTTGGCGACCAGTTGGCTGCGCAAACTGTCCAGCGGGCGACCGTGCAAGGTAACGACTTTGGCGTGTTGCCAGGGTTGGCCAATGCGGGCGAACGCGGTTTGTACGCTGGAAGTGGCGGGATGAAATGTCAAATGCTGTCTGCCGACGGTGCGCCCCAGCCAATCGCCAATACCGAACAGCAACGGATCGCCGGAAGCGAGGATCACGACACGTTTGTCCTTGTGCGCATCCAGCATATTTTGCAGTTCACGCAGCGGCGACGGGTAATCCAGATTGAGTGCATGCATGTTGCTGGCACTGAATTGATGTCGCGGCGGACCGATGATGACCTCGGCATTGTCAATCATCGCGCGGGCGGCATCGCTGAGTGCGCCGTCGGGACTCATGCCGATCACATGAATGCAGCGTTGCGAGCCCATTAAAACGTCACTCCGTGATTGATGCGCGCCAGGGCGTTAATTGCCGCTGCTGCCAATGCTGAACCACCGCGACGGCCACTGACGCAAATGTATTCCAGGCCCAATTCTTTGGCGTGTTGCATCAGTGCGTCTTTGGATTCGGCGGCACCGACAAAGCCTACCGGCATGCCGATCACCAGCGCCGGTTTTGCTGCGCCAGCGTGCACCATTTCCAGCAGGCGGAATAATGCGGTAGGTGCATTGCCGATAACGACGATGTTGCCCGCAAGGTGCGGTCGCCATTCTTCCAGTGCCGCCATGCTGCGAGTTTCGCCGCTGGCCTTGGCGCGTTCGGCAACGCCGGCCGTTAGCAGATGGCAGAAAATTTCACCGCCGATGAATCGGCGGGCAATGCCGTGTCGCACCATTTCCACATCGCACAAGATCGACGCATTATTTTTCAGTGCCGCGAGTCCTGCCGCGCAGGCATTTGGCGAAAAATGTATGTCGTTGCGAATTTCCGGTTCGCCGCAGGTGTGCACCAGGCGCATCACCACTTGCTGTTCGGTGGCGGACAGGCCGGAAAGATCAGTCAGTTCGCGGATGATGCGAAATGACTGGTTTTCGATTTCCTGCGGATCGTGGATGTAATCAAATTCCATCAGTCGTGCTCGTGATCATGATGGTGATGATGACCGTGGTGGCCATGATGATGGTGATGGCCGTGGTGATGATCATGGTCCGCATCGGTGCCGGCACCGCGCACGTGATGATGATGGCCAACCTGCGGCTGGCCCACGCTGTGTTCAAAACCGATAATTTGCTCACGGTACTGGCACAACTGACAGTTCATGTTGCCGGTGCCGTTCTCGGTTTCTTCCATGCGCTCGACAAACGCTTCCAGCACCAGCGGATGATCATTGAGGTAGGGCGCTTTGACTACCTTCAATTCAGAATGTTGTTTCTGAAATTCATCCGCAGCGGTGTAGATTTTTTTCACCAGTCGACCGGTGAACAAAAAATAGGGGAAGACGATGATGTTCTTGAATCCCAGTCTGGCGTAACGCGGCAGGGCGTCATCAATCAGTGGAAAGGTAACGCCGCTGTAGCAGGTTTCTGCCCAGCCAAAGCCCATGCCTTCCCACAACATGCGGGTGATTTTGCAAATGTTGGAGTTGGCATCGGAATCGGATGCACCGCGACCAACCACCACCAGCAGAGTGTCGCTGCGTTCGTATTCATGACCAAATTGCGCTTCGCATTCTTCGATGCGCTGTTGTGCGGCGCGCAACATCTTGGCATGCACGCCCAACTCAACCCCGTAGGTGATTTCGATATTTTTGTATTCGGCCTGCAGCGTGTTCAGTTCGCTGGGGATGTCATTTTTTGCGTGACCTGCGGCCATCAGCATGCCGGGCACGGCGGTGATTCTGGTGGCACCGGCGGCCACCAGTTTTTCCACACCGTCGGAAATCAGCGGGCGGGCAAATTCCAGAAAACCGGTTTCGCACAGGCGCTCGGGGAATTTTTCGCGCAAGTGGTTGGCGAGTTTTTCAAATTCGTTCACGCCATCCACGTCGCGGGAACCGTGGCCAACCACCAGTACGGCAGGTTTATCTAGTTTGTTCATTTATAACTCCATGCCTTTTTGTGCACGGATGCCGGATTTGAAGGCGTGTTTGACTTCGCGCATCTCGGTCACCGTGTCGGCGATATCAATAATTTCTGGTTTTGCAGCGCGGCCTGTGATGACAACGTGCTGCATCTCCGGTTTGTGTTGCAGTGTCTCGACCACGTCGTTGATATCGAGGTAGCCGTGTTTCAACACGATGTTCAATTCGTCCAGCAACACCAGATCAATGTCAGGATTGCGCAGAAATTCCTTGGCGCGCTGCCAGGCTTTTTGTGCCGCAGCGATGTCGCGTTCGCGATCCTGGGTTTCCCAGGTGAAGCCTTCGCCCATGACGCAGAATTCGATTTCCGGAAAGCGCTGAAAAAATTTCATCTCGCCAGTGGAAAATGCACCTTTGACAAATTGCACCACGGCGACACGCATGTCGTGGCCCAATGCGCGGGCGACCACACCAAACCCGGCGCTGCTTTTGCCCTTGGCATTGCCAGTGTTGACCAGAATTACGCCCTTGTCGCGATCGGCCTTGGCAATGCGTTCGTCGATTACCGCTTTTTTGCGTGCCATGCGTTCGGCGTGACGGGCGTTTTTGTCGGCGTCGTTATTTGTCATTGGGGTCGCTAATCAAAATCAGTTTGCCGGTTTTGGGATCGCGATAGACCTGGCCGACCGACTCAAAGCCGCTGCCGGCCTGACCCGCGCCCTGCGGTACCTGCGGTAATTCCTTGCCTTGCTCGATCTGCTGGCCGCGTTGTTTGAAATGCTCGGTCAGGCCACCGTTGGCGGCCACCAGCGCGGCGATCAGGCCACAGGCAAACACCAGCATGATGTCCACCAGATTGGCCAACGGGCCCAGTGGTTCTTCTTCCTGGGCGTCGAAGCGGCTGCGGTTCCAGGCGCGCTGTTTCATGGGTGCACCACGGTGGATTCCAGTTCATCCAGCAGCTGGTCATACCAGCGGCGGCGCAAACGGGCGAGGACGAAGCCGATGATGCCCGCCACCAGACCTAGCACGGTGGTGTCAAAGGCGACGGTGACGGCGGTTGCCAGTACTTCCAGCTCGCCGCGACCCAGTGCGGCCAGACCTGGGCCGAGCGGGATCAACGTGCCCATCAGTCCCAGCATGGGGCCGATGCGGGCGATGATGTCGGCGCGTTCGATGCGCTTGCGGCCCAGTTGTTCGATTTGCTCGCGCTGGGCGCGGGCCTTGAGGCGTTGCAGACCGCCGAACCGTTCACCCACAGCAGTGGCGGCTTCCCACACCGCAAAGGCGGCGAGCGCGATCAAGGTGTAAATGACCGGTTGCAGCAGCCATTCGACGGCGGTGTGCATCAATTGTGTTGCGCTATCTGTAAACATTACTTCACCCCTCGGCGGCCGTGGATAATACCACCAATCATTAGTATTAGGACGAGTCCCAGCAGGATTTTGCCCATCCACTGCAGGCCCTCAACCAGGTTGACTTCGCTGGCCTGAGCCGGTGGCTTGGCGTCATCTGCGGGAGCGGTTTGCGCCTGTGCCTGAGTAGTGGTGGGCGCAGACGCGGCCTGCTGCGCGACGGCCTGCGGACCCAGGGCGGCGTTTTGTACCTCGGTCAGGCGCTTGGCCAGTTCGGCGTCGATGTTTTGTTTGACCATTTGCAGCATGGGATGATCGGGGCGGGTGTGACCGCTGCCGGGCAGGCCGTGCTCGACCACCAGCCGGGCAAAGTCCTGCGACAACTGCTGCAGGGTTTGTGCGTCCGGTTTCCAGAATCCCTTGTTGGCCGCCACCAGCAGTATCGCCTGCATGTTGATTTTGACGTGGACGTTGTTGCCCTGTTCGAGGAATTTATCCAGTCCCAGCTTGAGCTTGTCGTCCAGATAAACGCTTTTCACCTCGTCCCACACCCAGCTCTGGATGATGTCCGGGTTGGTGACCTGCCAGCCCCACAGGTATTCCATGAACTCGCTGCCCATGGTGCGGGCGCCGGCGTAGTCATGCTGCATCAGTGGCTTGAGCCAGGCGGGGTTGAGGAAGCGTCCGCGCAGTTCGGCCAGCAGTGCGGTGTCCAGCGGCTGCATGCTGGCATTTTGCGGGTCGGCGTGGTGGATGATGTGGTTGCTGGGCGGTTTGCCGGACAGGGTTTCCACTGCCAGACTGAGGCCGCCCATGTAGTCAAATGCGTCGTTGTTGTCCATCAGGCCGTACAGATTGCTGGCGCGGCCCAAGTAGGTGTTTTCCACCTTGGTGAGGTTGTCCTTGAACAGCTGTTGCGCAGCGATGCCGGAAACGTCGGCACCGTAGGCGTGGCCCAGGCGCAGCAGATAGGTTTGGGCGAGTTCCTTGCGGTCGGTCCAGGCGCCGGAACGCTCGACCAGACGGTTGACGCCGGCACCGTACGCGCCGGGGGCGTCACCGAACAGGCGCAGCGACGCCAGGCGGCCAGCACGGGCGGGCTCCACCCCTTTGGCCAGTTGCGCCTGGGCCTGGCTGACCCAATGGGCAGCGACGCGGTTTTGGGCCAGGGTTTCCCTGCCGGGCTGGCGCAGTTCGCCCAGCGGTTTGAGGGCCCCCTCCAGGGCGGCGCGCAGTTCCGGATGTTCGCGGCGAATGGTGTCGCTGGCGCCGTCCAGCGCCAGCAGTACCGATTTGTCCAGCCAGACCAGCAGCTGCGAGTACAGGTCGCGGAACAGTCCCGAGGTGGTGAACACGGTATCGCGGCGCTGGCGGTTGTTGTCCAGCGGCAGGCGCTCAATGCCCTGAAAAATGCCGCGACTGTTCCACACGGGGCGCACGCCCAGCAGGTCCATGCCGAACGCGATCATCGCGCCTTCGTCGCGCACTGCATCCGAGGCCCACAGCACCACCGCCTCTTTGCCGTCGGCGCTGCTGGGATTGGTGCGTGCCTTGGTGGCCAGTTGCACGCCCAGCTCATAGCCCAGCCGGGTGGGCAGCAGGCTGGCATCCAGCGCGTGGAAATTGCGGCCAGTGGGCAGCGATTCGGGGGTGCGGATGGGGTCATTGCCTTTGCCGGGCAGGATGTAGCGGCCATTCAGCGCGGCGAGCAAAGCGTCCATTTCCGCCTTGGGCGAGCTGGTCAGAGCGGTGCGGTATTGCTCGGCGGGTTGGCCTTTGCCCATGGAGGTCAGCATCATGCGCACCGCTTCCTCGCTCCAGTCACGGCCAAACACGTGCAGACCCAGCGGCATGAAGCTTTCCTGCATCTGGGTCAGATAGTGACCGACTTCGTGGACCAGCATGACATCGTCCACTTGGTCGAAGGTGATGCCGCGAATGCGCAGTTCCTTGGCCATGCTCTTGCTGAGTTCGGCCTCCAGCTTGAGTTCGACGATCAGCCGGCGAATGTTGGCGACGGCGTTGGCCTGGGTCGGGGTGTTGTTGCCGGCGGCTTCAAAACTTTCCACCAGCTGGCGCAGCCGCAGCAGGTCTTCGTACAGCGGGGTGGTGGCCAGTGGCGGCGTCAGGTGGTCGATCATCACCGCCAGACCCCGGCGCTTGGCCTGAATACCTTCGCCCACGCCATCGACGATGTAGGGATAAATGCCGGGCACATCGGCGGCGATGATGCTGGCGTAGTCGTCGCCGGTCAGGCCGACCTGGCGGCGCGGCAGAAATTCGTAGGTGGAATGGCGGCCCAGATGAATCAGCGCATCGGCGCGGAATTCGTCCTTGAGCCAGTGGTAAAACGCCAGATACTGATGCGGTGGCGGGAAGCTGGTGTTGGCGTGCAGCAGTTCTTCGTCGATTTGCCAGCCGCGCGGCGGTTGCGGGCCGATGAACACCTTGCCGAACTGCAGACCGGGCAGGACCAGTTGGTCCGCAGAAACCATGACGCTGCCGGGGGCCGCACCCCAGCCGCCCAAACCTTCGATGCCGGTGGCGGCCAGCGCCTGGTTGAGTTTGCCGGTTTGCGCCCAGGTGTCATCGCCATTGAGTGCAGCGCCATAGCCGGCCTGCAGTTGGCTGAGCATTTTGAGTGCCTCGCTGCGCTTGGGGTGTTCGACGCCCTCGAGCAGGTGGCGCAGATCGCCGTGAACCCGTTGCAGCAGTTGCCGGCCCAGTTCGGTTTCGCGGTTTTTGACCGCCAGTTGCAGCGCGTTGCGCAAATAGCCCAGCGGACCAAATTGCATTTCTGCCTGCACGGTGGCGGGCAGCTGCCGGAACCACTGGCGGTAGCGCTCGGCGCTGAGGGTGGTGACCTGCTTGGCCATGGCCTCGACTGCGGCGTGGTCCTGCGGCAGGTTGACGCCTTTTTGCTGAATCAGGTCGAGCAGTTCGGCGGGGCTGGCGGGCAGCTTGCCAACGTCGTAGTCGGCCTGCTTGAGCTGCTGCAGGATTTGCCACAGCGAGGCGGGCACGTCCAGGTTGTCGGCACCGATGTTGTGGCGGCCCGGCGGGTGGTTGTAGTAGATGATGGCGACGCGCTTTTCGGCATTGTTCAGTTGCTGTAATCGGCCCCAGCGTACGGCGCGGTCGGCGAGCAGTTGTGCCTGTTTGGCCAGGGGCTGGCTGAGGGCAAAGCGCAGTCCAGTCAGGGGGTGTTCCTGCGCAGCGCCGGCGGTGGCAACGACTACCGGCTGGCTGATGCCCTGCAGCTCGGGCATGGCGATGCGGTAGTGCACCGTGTCCCAGGCCAGACCATCTTCGGACAATCGCCACTGGGCTTCGCTGCGATCGGTGACGCGAATGCCTTTGAGTACCGGCACGTTGAGTTGCGCCAGCCGTTGATCGGCTTGTTCGTGGGCTTCGCCGCCGCCGATGACAAAGTCCTGCAGCGAAATGATCGCCGCCAGCGGTGCTTGACGGCTTAGATTCTGGATGTCAGCCAGCGCCTGGGCGCTGGACTCGCCCCAGCGGGCCAGTAGACCGATGCACTGGACTTTTCCAGAAAGTAAGTGCTTGCATAACTGGTCGAGCAGTTCGCGTTCGCCAGCGCGGTCAGCGTTGTCGTGGTCGAGCAGTACGACAAATGGCTGGTGGCTGTTCAGGCGAATTTTATTCAGCGGCTGAATCCGGCCTTGCCAGTAGGCGCGGACGTTGGCCTGAGGCTGGGCGGCGGGAGCGACCAGGCGGCGGTCGCTGCCAGCCAGCATCCAGCTGATCAGGCCGGCCAGGTTGTCGCTGCCGCGAGCCTGCCAGTACAGGCGGGCTTGCAGCCAGGGAGTCTGTTGCGGGTGCTGTTGCACCAAACGGTTGACGTGCTCGAGCAGGCCGTCTTCGGCGTCAGGATTGCGGCTGATTTCCTTGAGAGTCTTGTCGTCCAGGTTGTCCAGTAGTGACTGACCGCGCCAGCGGCTGAGGCGCGTCAGGCGGGCGTCGCCATTAAAGGCGATCAGATTGGCTGGCGGCTGTGTTTCCAGCAGGCGCTGCAGGCGTTGGGCGCCCTCGCCAAACACGGCGGCGAGCAGTACGGCGTCGGCGTCTTGCCAGAGGGCGCGCACTTGCTGATCGCTGAGTGCGGCCAGTTGCTCCGGGGTGCGCAGCCTGAGGGTGTGTCCCGGATGCTGCTGGGCAAACTGGTCGGCACCGCTGGCCAGGTCGCCGGCCGAGCGTTCGGAGACCACGCCAAACAAGGTGGCGGAGTGGGCATTAAATGTACTAAGCCCCAGCAGCAGGCAGGCCGCCAGCCGGGAAAGTAAGGTGTGGGTACGCATTGTTGCCTTTCGACGCTCACCCGCGTCATCGCAGTAGAACAAGCCGAACGGCATGGGGAAGGGAAACAGGGAAATGTTTACCGTGCCCACCGCACATTCAGCGACAGATCAGGCCGGTCTCCGGGCTTGCGAGTGACGATTGGTCGGAACTTACGCCTTCCCGTGGGTACAGTGGCTTGTGTAAGTTGTTGACTCGCTTACCGTTGCGGGGGCAGCACTGGCATTGCCGAAAGAGATGGCGCACCAGTTTCCCGTTTCACCCTGGCTGGCAGGGCACCTGAACGCGGCTAAAGATACGCCGATTGTGGGTGGTTCTCAAGCAATAGTGGCGGTTGGCAGGAACTTCGGTAGGAATTTGCTGACCAAGGAACTGCTGGGTTAGAATGCCCGTCCCTTGTCGGGGATTTGACCTATTTCAGAGCCAGTAACAACTGGTTTTTTTACGGCCTGCCGTGGGCTGTTTCCTGCTCAGTAAAATGTGGAATTGTTATGGCTGAAGAGTACCGCTCGGAAGAGCGCCGCCTGTTGAAGTTTTTGTTCGCCTCTACGCTGTTTTTGTGCATAGGCACGATACACGGCATGTTGCAGACCCAGCGCCCGATACGTGCCTGGCTGGATTCCATCGGCAGTCCTTATGGCGGTCCGGGACACATGATCGATCCACTGGCGCATGCCCACATGAACCTGATTGGTGGCGTGGTCATCCTGATCATGGCCGCGACCTATTACCTGTTGCCGCGTATTTCCGGGCAGAAACTGTTTTCCTACAAACTGGTTGAGCACACCTTCTGGTGGACGGCGTTGGGTCTGTCTGGTTTTTATTCGACCTTGATGGTATTTGGCGTGTGGGAAGGTCAGTTGCTGTTGGCTGATTTGCCGGACGAGCTGGAGCGAGTGCATGCCAGCTACTATGCGCCGACCATTGCGACGGTGGCGACCATCATGGGTATGGGATTCTGGATATTTTTCGTCAACGTGTTTATGACGTTCCGCAGAATTCGCAAGTCAGCATAAGGATCTTGCCGTGAACGACGCACTGCCATCGCAACAACCTGCCATGGAAGAAGAACTGGTCTGTCGTTGTCCCGAGCACTGGCCCAAGTGGGCGGGCAAGGACATGGACTTCGCGGGCTGGTGTGTCCATCGGATGAAAATCGCCGCATTTGCTCACATGCCGGTGTCCTATGAAGTGTATCTGGACAAGCAGACGCAGAATATTGCCGACCTGGGACTGACCGAAAAGTGGCCGGGACTGGTGCTGACGCGTACCGGCTGGTTTGGTGGCGAAATTTTGCGGGTGCTCGAGCCCGAAAGCTCACCGTCGCGCAGTGTGGAATACCTGACGCCGCCGTTTCACGTTAACGTGATGTTGCACGAGGGTGGTATTGGTACGGTGACGCGGACTGCGCAGATTCAGCAGTCCAACATCTATGCCGCCAAGTGCAAACCCAAAGAGCTGTACCTGGCGCATCTGAGTTGTCCGGTGTGCG
Source organism: Gammaproteobacteria bacterium (assembly GCA_029884425.1). NCBI lineage: Bacteria > Pseudomonadati > Pseudomonadota > Gammaproteobacteria > Gammaproteobacteria bacterium. The sequence goes on along the minus strand of JAOUHV010000009.1, from coordinate 70,855 downwards.
CCGAGCGCAAGGGCGGGGAGAAAATTCTGCTCATTCGTCGCTGGATACCTGGGCAGCAAACCCAGCGACGAATGAAGGACGAGTCCAAGCGTTAACTCGTTGAGGACTTGTTTTCGCGGCGCGGCCCAGAGCTCTGCCGCCGTCCCTGACCACCCGAACGACCGCCACCACCACGACGTTGCCCATTTGGGTTGTGTGAACGCGGTCTGCGTTCCGGTTTTTTCAGATCTGTTGCCAGCAGTTCGTTGCGCACGTGCTCCATCGGAATTTTCTTGCCAATGTATTGCTCAATTTCCGGCAGGTGGAACGTATAGGTTTCGCAGGCCAGGCTGATGGCTTTACCCTCAGCGCCGATGCGGCCAGTACGACCGATGCGGTGCACGTAGTCCTCCGCGTCCTGGGGTAGATCATAGTTCACCACATGGCTAACGTCGGGGATGTGCAGGCCGCGTGCGGCTACATCGGTGGCCACCAGCACCGGGAAGGTGCCCTTCTGGAAATCCAGCACCAGGCGCTGGCGTTTTTTCTGCGGCACATCGCCGGACAAGGTGTTGGCGACGATGCCATTGAGGTTGAGGTAGTCGTCGAGTTTTTCTGCGGCAGCCTTGGTGTTGACGAACACGATGGTGCGTTCCATGTCGGGCTGGCGCAGCAAGCCAATCAGCAACGGAATTTTTTCGTCGTTGGCAACGTAGTACACGCACTGTTCCACTTTATCAGCGGTGACTTCGTCTGAGACTGCTTTCACCAGTTGCGGGTTGTGCATGTGCTCGTAGGCCAGCTCGTTCACGCGGAAGGACAGCGTGGCCGAGAACATCAGGTTCAGGCGATTTTCCGGTGGCGGCAATTGACGGAAAATGTAGCGCAGGTCCTTGATGAAACCCAGATCGAACATTCGGTCAGCTTCGTCCAGCACCATGACTTCAATGCTGCGCAGAGTGAAAACGCGTTGCTTGTAGTAATCGATAATTCGTCCTGGGGTACCGATGAGAACGTCGATACCGTCTTCCAGACTTTTGCGTTGTTTATCGTAATCCATGCCGCCGAATACCACCGCCAGCTTGAGGCCGGAGTGTTTGGCCAATAACTCGGCATCGCGGTGAATCTGCACGGCCAATTCCCGGGTGGGGGCCAGTACCAGAGCGCGTGGGCTGCCGGGTTTGTAGTTGGGGTCGGCAGGGGCGTTGAGTAGCTTCTGCAAAATGGACAGCAGGAAGGCGGCGGTTTTGCCCGAGCCGGTTTGGGCCTGGCCGACAATGTTTTCCCCCGCCAGCGTTCTTGGCAGCGCCAAGGCTTGGATGGGCGTGCATTGGGTAAATCCGAGCTCGTCCAGGGCCTGAATAAGGGAGGGGGCCAGGGGCAGGTCGCGGAAGCGGGTGGTGGAGAGGTGCGTATCGGTCATGTGAGCTACTTTTTGTTGGAAGTTGCCGGCAGAAGGTGCCTTTTGAAGCCCAAACTGCTGTTTTTTGTGGAGTTGCGTTTTCGCATGGTTGCCGGTAGAGTCCTAGACTCAGGAAGCCGGGTGTACGAATCCATTATACGTGCCAATACGTTTCTGGCATAATTTTCCTGTGGACCCGAACAGTTTTATCATTTTTGGAGGCATTAAGTGAGCGATCGAATAGTCTATTTGTCAGACGACACATTCGAAGACGAGGTAATCAAGGCATCTACCCCTGTGTTGGTGGACTACTGGGCTGAATGGTGTGGCCCCTGCAAGATGATTGCGCCGATTCTGGATGAAATCGCTGATGAATATGCCGGCAAGATTAAGGTTGCCAAGCTCAATATCGACGAGAATCCTTCGACCCCACCTAAATTCGGTATCCGTGGTATTCCAACGTTGATGCTGTTTAAGAACGGGAACGTGGAAGCGACCAAGGTTGGAGCGGTCTCCAAGTCGCAGTTGACGGCCTTTATCGACAGCAATCTGTAATCGACGCTGACCTAATTTAGACGCTGGGCTTAATTTTCTAGACCCAGCGTCGATTAAGTGTTAACTTTGCAAGAATAATAACTGCACTGTATTCCCGGCTTCGGCTGGATAATTCGCTGTACGGTGGCACTTCTTAAGCCCCCGACTCAACCTCACTCATCGCTAACTTTCCGACACATCCTAATATTCGCTATGAATCTAACAGAGTTAAAGAGAAAACCGGCCTCAGAACTTTTGGAAATCGCTCAAAACTTGGGCATCGAAGGTATGGCGAGGTCACGTAAACAGGACGTTATTTTTGCTGTTCTCAAGGCGCAAGCCAAGAAAGGCGAAGATATCTACGGTGATGGCGTATTGGAAATTTTGCAGGATGGGTTTGGTTTCCTGCGATCTGCCGATAGCTCATACCTGGCCGGCCCCGACGACATTTATGTCTCGCCCAGTCAGATTCGCCGTTTTGCACTGCGCACAGGCGATACCGTCGAGGGCAAGATACGTCCGCCCAAAGAAGGTGAACGCTACTTTGCGTTGCTGAAGGTTAATGAAATTAACTTTGAGCCACCAGAGAACGCCAAGAACAAGGTGGTGTTTGAAAATCTGACACCGCTGTTTGCCATGGAGCGCCTGAAGATGGGCGTGGGCAACGGCAGCACCGAGGATTTGACCGCGCGCATCATCGACATGGTGGCACCCATTGGTAAAGGTCAGCGTGGTTTGGTGGTATCGCCGCCCAAGGCTGGTAAAACCATGATGCTGCAGAATATCGCTCAGTCCATCACTACCAACCATCCTGAGTGTAAGTTGATTGTGTTGCTGATCGATGAACGTCCTGAAGAAGTAACCGAAATGACGCGCTCAGTGCGTGGCGAGGTAATCTCCAGTACGTTCGATGAACCTGCGGCTCGTCACGTGCAGGTGGCCGAGATGGTTATCGAGAAGGCCAAGCGCTTGGTTGAGCACAAGCAGGACGTAGTGATTCTGCTCGATTCCATCACCCGTCTGGCGCGCGCCTACAACACGGTGATTCCTTCTTCCGGCAAAGTGTTGACCGGTGGTGTGGACGCCAACGCATTGCATCGTCCCAAACGTTTCTTTGGTGCGGCGCGTAATGTGGAAGAAGGCGGCAGCCTGACCATCATCGCGACGGCGCTGGTTGAAACTGGTTCACGTATGGACGACGTTATCTTTGAAGAATTCAAAGGTACCGGCAACATGGAATTGCATCTGGATCGCAAGATTGCCGAAAAGCGTATTTATCCTGCAATCAACATCAATCGCTCCGGCACGCGTCGCGAAGAGAAGCTGACCAAGCCAGATGAGCTGCAGAAGATGTGGATTTTGCGCAAACTGCTGCATCCTATGGAAGAAATTCAGGCGATGGAATTCCTGTTGGGCAAGATGAAAGACACCAAGACCAACGACGAATTCTTCGACTCAATGAAGCGCTCATAATATCCAGCGCTGAAATAAAAAAGCCCGCATTCGCGGGCTTTTTTGTGTGTGTTTAATTGGAGCATTGTTTTGTAGGAGTATGCCAAATTTTATCAGCGTAGTCCTGAATGGAGCGATCGCTGGAAAATTTGCCCATCTGTGCAACATTGAGGATGGATTTTGCGATCCACTTCGGTTGATCAAGATAGGCTGCGTCAACATCGTCCTGGCAGCGAACATAATCCGCATAGTCTGCGAGTAGCATGTATTGATCGTGATTTAGCAGATTGTTGATCAGATCACGATAGCGATCAGGTTCGTTGGGGTTGAAGAAACCGCTGGCAATCATGTCCAGACAGGCTCGCAGGCGATTATCAGTGTGGTAGTAATCACGCGGTTGATAGTTGCTGCGAGTTTGGGTGACTTGTTCTGCGGTGAGGCCGAAAATGAAAATATTCTCATCGCCCACTTCCTGTTTAATTTCGATATTCGCGCCATCCAGGGTGCCGATGGTGAGTGCGCCATTGAGCGACAGTTTCATGTTGCCCGTGCCGGATGCTTCAGTGCCAGCAGTGGAAATTTGCTCCGACAAATCGGCGGCAGGCATGATTAATTCCGCCAAACTTACGCTGTAGTTGGGCAGGAACACCACTTTGAGTTTGTTGCCAACATACGGATCGTTGTTGATGACATCGGCAACGTCGTTAATCAATTGGATGATTTGCTTGGCGGCAACGTAGCTGGGTGCGGCCTTGCCGGCGAAAATTACGGTACGTGGCACAATGGGGGCGGTAGGCTGCTCTTTGATGCGCAGGTAGCGCGTGACAACGTGAAGCAGATTCAAAAGCTGCCGTTTGTATTCGTGAATGCGTTTAACTTGCACATCAAACAAGCTGGTGCTGTCAACGACGACCCCCAGCTCCCGACGAATATGCATGGCCAGTCGCTGCTTGTTGGTGTGTTTGACGCGAGCGTAGCGTTCAGCAAAAGGTTTGTCGGTTGCATATTTGGTGAGTTGTTGCAGCTTGGACAAATTGGTCAACCAATCGGAATCGATGCTGTCGCTAATCAATTCGCTCAGTTGCGGGTTGGCTTGATTCAGCCAGCGGCGAGGCGTGATGCCGTTGGTGATATTGATGAACTTACCTGGGAAATAAGCGTTAAAACTGGGGAATAAATTATTTTTCAATAATTCGGTGTGCAGTTGCGCTACGCCATTGACCCGGTGGCTGCCAATGATGGCCAGATGTGCCATGCGTACGTGTTTTTCACCTTGTTCACCGATGATGGAAAGATCGCGCATCAGCGAGGTATTGCCCGGTTGCTGATGATGAACTTCGTTGAGGAAACGGCGGTTGATTTCAAAAATAATTTGCATGTGGCGTGGCAATAATTTTTCCATCAGCGCGACAGACCAGGTTTCCAGGGCTTCTGGCATCAGTGTGTGATTGGTGTAGGCAAACGTGCGGGTACAGGTATCCCAGGCTTTGTCCCAGGGAAGATAGTGCATGTCCAGCAGAATGCGCATCAATTCAGGAATGGCAATCGCAGGATGAGTGTCGTTAAGCTGAATGGCCACTCGGTCGGCAAAACGATCAAAATTATCGTGATGCTTCAGGTAGCGATTGATGATGTCCTGCAGTGATGCGCTGACGAAAAAGTATTGCTGCTTGAGGCGCAATTCTTTGCCAGCGGTGGTGGTGTCGGCAGGATAAAGCACCTTGGCTAGGTTTTCAGAGGCATTTTTCTCTGCGACGGCCTGAATGTAATCACCTTGATTGAAATATCCCAAGTCGAAATCACGCGAAGCACGGGCGCTCCACAGGCGCATGTTGTTGACGGTGTCGCAGCCATAACCGGGGATGGGTGTATCGAAGGCCATGGCCATAACATCATCGGTTTCGGTCCATTGATGACACATGCGACCGCTGTTGTCGCTGTACTCGATGACGCGTCCACCGAATTTAACCGGAAACAATACTTCGGGGCGTGAAAATTCCCACGGATTGCCGTAGCGCAACCAGTTGTCAGGATGCTCTACCTGTTTGCCGTTTTCGATGCTCTGGCGGAATATGCCGTACTCGTAACGAATTCCGTAGCCAAAGCCGGCCATTTGCAGCGTAGCCATGGAGTCCAGGAAGCAGGCGGCCAGCCGACCCAGGCCGCCGTTGCCCAGTCCTGCATCGTTTTCTTCATCCAGCAGAGCATTCAAATCCATGCCTAATTCACGCAGCGCATCGCCTACAACGTCGGTGAGGCCAAGGCTGAGCAGTGAGTTGGAGAGCGCGCGGCCCATCAAAAATTCGAGCGAGAGGTAGTAGACGCGCTTGCGGTCCTGGCGATAGTAGTTGCGCATCGTCTCCATCCAGCGCTCAATGACGCGGTCACGGACGGCATAAATCGTTGCGTGCAACCAATCGCGCTCGGTGGCGGTAAAGCTGTCTTTGCCCACAGTGAACATCAGGCGGCGGCTAATGGCTTGCGCCAGGGACGCTTTGTCCATCCCCAGTTGTTCCGCGAAAAATTGTAACGTCATTGTGGTTTTTTGATTCATGCGTATCCTCGTTTGCTACAACCCAAGCAGGTTGCCTGGATTATAATAGTTCAGTTTGTGAAGTGAGGCAGAATGCAATGCGTGTACCCAGGATATTTGTAGATGAGTCGTTAGCGGTTGGTCAGCAATTGCCGCTGCCTGATCAGGCAGCTCGCCACGTAAATCAAGTGTTGAGGCTATCAATCGGTAATTTACTGAAAATATTTAATGGCAAGGGTGGAGAATACACTGCAACGATTGTGGATGTGCAAAAACGTCAGGTGATTGTCCGGCTTGATAGCTTTGCCAAGCTGGATAAGGAGTCACCCTTGCACGTTCATTTGGGGCAGGCGATTTCACGTGGTGAACGTATGGATATTGCTTTGCAAAAGTCGGTTGAACTGGGTGTGACGGCGATTACGCCGTTGTTTACCGAGCGCTGTAATGTGAAGTTGCCACCTGATCGTTTGGAAAAGCGCATTGAACATTGGCAAGGTGTCATCGAGGCTGCGTGTGAGCAATGTGGTCGGGAGATTGTGCCGGCATTGCATGCGCCGATGGACTTGGAGCCATGGCTGTTGCAAGCCCGGGGCGTTGGACTGGTGCTCAATCCGTTGGCGGCGCAGTCAATTTCGACGGCGGAGCTGGATACGACTCAACCCATTCATTTGTTGATCGGTCCGGAAGGAGGATTGAGTGATACGGAGATTGAGGGTGCAGTTGCCAAAGGGTTTATCGGGGTGCGTTTGGGGCCGCGTATTCTGCGCACCGAAACCGCAGCTCTGGCGGTGATCAGTATCCTTCAGGTCAGGTACGGAGACTTTTGATTAAAACATGGACAAAAACAAAGGGAATTCATAAACAATTTATTCTTGACTCTTTTGCTCAGTTTTCGTAGATTGACCTTGTATGATTGCCAATGATGGCTGTGCTGCCGAGGTTGCGTATGCGAATACCAAGCAAAGGTCGTTACGCAGTTGCTGCTTTGATCGATATGGCTATGAACCACGCAAAAGGGCCGTTGACAATAGCGGAAGTTGCTGAAAAACAAAATATTTCTTTGTCGTACCTGGAGCAGTTATTTGCCGATATGCGCAAGGCCCAGTTGATCAAGGGGATGCGCGGTCCGGGCGGAGGTTATGTGCTGGCGCGCGATCCGGCGCAGATCAGTATCGCCCAGGTGATAGAGGCGGTGGAGCAGCGTACCCTGTATCGGTTACCGCAGCATGAGCACTATGAGCCCTTTAGGCTCTGGGAAGAGCTGAGTGAGCGCTTGTACCGGTATTTGGATGGTATTAGCCTGGCAGATTGTTTGCGGAATCGACGAGAGCCCGGGAAGGATGAAATATTAGTGGATACTGATGAACTAATTCCCGACGCTGCCGATAAAAGAGCTTGAGAGTGTTGTTTGTCGCGAAAAAATGCTATATTTTTGCGCGCTAGTTTAAGGAGATGGCAATGGCCTACAGTGACAAAGTTCTGGATCATTATGAAAACCCACGCAATGTTGGTTTTTTTGACAAGAACGATCTGTCGGTTGGAACGGGTATGGTGGGCGCGCCTGCCTGCGGCGACGTGATGCGTCTGCAGATCAAAGTTAACGACCAGGGCGTGATCGAAGACGCCAAATTCAAGACCTATGGTTGTGGTTCAGCCATCGCTTCCAGCTCGCTGTTGACCGAATGGGTCAAAGGCAAGACGCTGGAGCAGGCACAGCAAATCAAGAACACAGAGATTGCCGAAGAGCTGGCGCTGCCGCCGGTGAAGGTGCATTGCTCCGTGTTGGCCGAAGATGCCATCAAGGCAGCGGTCGAAGATTATCTTTCCAAGAAGCAAGGCGTACCGGCTACCGGTACTGACCACTAAATTGCTGGCGCACGCCGTCCGGCGTGCGCTGTAATCTCGCAAATTTTATCTGCCCATAGCTGCGTTTTGTTAGTATCAGGCTTATGCAGCTAAGCCCCGGCGAACATATCATTCATCAAAGTCGTGACGCGTACGGTGACCTGGTGGTCACGGATACCGAGATTTATCGTCATTTGTATTTTGGCTCAATCAGCAAACAGTCCAGTTTATTGCTGCAGCAACCCGATATGTTGGTGCTGCGTTATACCCAGGCCATGGCCATCAGCGTGCTGTTCAATTCCCGGCCGCAGCGAATTTTGTTGCTCGGGCTGGGTGGTGGATCGCTGGCGAAATTTCTGCTCAACGCCTGTCCGCAGGCCACAATCGATGCGGTCGAATTGCGACAGTCGGTAATACGCTTGGCGCATGGCTATTTTGGCGTGCCCGAAGATCATCCCCGGTTGCAAATTCATTGTCAGGACGGACTGGAGTTTGTGCGCCGACTGGATGCCACAGGCTACGATTTGATCCTGCTGGATGTCTATGATCGGCAGGGGCCGGTGAATGAATTTTTGCAGTGGGATTTTTTGCAGAACTGTCGTCAGCAGTTGCGTCCCGGCGGCGTGCTGTGTGCCAATTTGTGGAACCGGCAGATTGATGATTTTCGTCAGCGCTATCGCGAGTTCCAGGCGGTATTCAGAAAACAAACGCTACGCTATGTGCTGGACAAGCAAAATGGAAATGCCTTGGTGTTTGCTTTTGACAAGCGACCGGATCTGCGGCAACTGGAAACGCCGGCGGCGATGTTGAAGCGCCAGTGGCAGGTGGATGCTCCTGTCCATCTGGCAGCGATACGCGGCCAAAACGCCGGAGAATAGTCGGTGCTGATTGATGATAATGTGCTGGATTTTTATCCAAACTGACTTTGCGGGTGATCATTAGTAGAGTAAACTCGTAGGTATTTGGCCACCATAGAAAGATAATTACATGAGCACAAAAAGTTTTATCCCGCCTTTGCGTACCTTGATGGGCCCAGGTCCTTCTGATGTTCATCCACGCGTTCTGAGCGCTATGGCGCGCCCGACCATTGGTCATCTGGACCCCGTGTTTGTCAGCATGATGGATGAGGTCAAGGCGATGTTGCAGTACGCCTTTCAGACCAAAAACGAACTGACCGTTGCAGTGTCCGCACCGGGATCGGCTGGGATGGAAACCTGTTTTGTGAATCTGGTGGAGCCTGGTGATACCGTTATCGTTTGCCAGAACGGCGTGTTTGGCGGACGGATGAAAGAAAATGTCATCCGCGCCGGTGGCAACGCGGTGATGGTGCAGGATAAATGGGGAGAAGCGGTTGATCCGCAGAAACTGCAAGAGGCACTCAAGGCCAACCCTCAGGCCAAACTGGTTGCATTTGTTCACGCTGAAACGTCAACTGGCGCGCAGTCCGATGTTGCGACCTTGTGCAAAATTGCACATGACCACGGCTGTTTGACCATTGTGGATGCGGTCACCTCGCTGGGCGGAACGCCGATCAAAGTCGACGAGTGGGGCGTGGATGCGGTCTACTCGGGCACGCAAAAATGTTTGTCATGCACACCTGGTTTGTCGCCAGTGAGCTTGAGTCCAGCGGCGGTAGAAAAAATCAAGGCGCGCAAAACGCCCGTGCAAAGCTGGTTTTTGGATTTGACCTTGGTGATGGGCTATTGGGGGCAGGGCGTGAAGCGCGCTTACCACCACACCGCACCGATTAATCCGCTGTACGCATTGCACGAATCCTTGGTGATGCTGCAGGAAGAGGGTTTGGAAAATTCCTGGGCGCGTCACCGCAACATGCACAATGTGCTGAAGGCTGGTCTGGAAGCAATGGGCATGCGCTTTATTGTTGATGAAAAAGCACGTCTGCCGCAGTTGAATGCTGTGACCGTGCCTGACGGTGTCGACGAAGCCGCAGTGCGCGCGTATCTGCTGAAAAATTTCAATCTGGAAATTGGCGGCGGTTTGGGCGATTTGGCAGGCAAGGTGTGGCGGATTGGTTTGATGGGACAAAGTGCGAACATCAACAACATTTTCCTCTGCCTGAGTGCGCTGGAAGCTGCACTGGTAGAACAAAAAGCAGCAATCAAGCGTGGTGTCGCGCTGGAAGCGGCGCGTGAAGTTTACGCATCTATCGCATAACGTTCGAGCAATGATGAAAAAGACAGGGGCCCTTTCGGGCCCCTTTTTTTAGCTGACCAGATCCACCAGTTGTTCGACAACCGTTTGTGGCTTGGCGTCCAGCACATCCAGACCAATGGCCTGGCGATGTGATTCCCAGTCGTTGTCCAGCAGCAGAAAATAACCGAACAACTGATAGGCATATTTTTCTGCTGGCACGGAGGAGTGGAACGGTTCAGTTAAGCGTGTGGCATAAATCAGCTGCCCCAAAAACAAACCGTCAGCAAGTTGCACTAACTCATCCAGACAAAAACCAATCGGTGCCGGGCCGCCAATCATGGGATAGCGATAGTGGAACTGGAACACTTGCTTGCGCTGCTCGTTGCCATGATTCATTGGCAAAATGGAGGTTTGATCGGCAACGCCCAGGAACATGTAACCCTGACGTACGAATGGTGACGGTCCTTGCGCTGCGTAGGCTTGCAGCAACGGATCGGGAACGCGGTAGTTCATGTCAACGATGCGCATGAATGCATCGGCGCTGAGAATGCGTTTGTCCTGCAAGTTATATCCCTGTACCCAATGATTATCTGCCTGATCCTGCCAGAATGCTTTGTCCTGCTCGGTCATGCCATTGTCCCAGCTGCCATGTGACAAGTGCGCAGCATACTTTCCAGGTTCCCAATGGTGCTGGGCATTAAATTTGGTCAGTTGATAATGCGGCGCGCTGGCCAGATGATTTTTTAATTGCTCGACACGTTCGGGATAGCGCTGTGCAAGATCATCACTTTCGTCCAGCAGCATACTGAGGGTGCGCGGCGGAATTTTCTCAAAGGATTTTCCGCCCCAAGGGAAAATATATTTGCCTATGGCGCGCCATACCATATCGAGCACATTGGGATCATAGAGTTTGTCCTCGCGCAACATGGCCGCGAGCGTGTTGGGCAGCAGCCACTGGTCATCAAATGCCCCCGTCCGCAGATTATCGCCAAAGCCACCATGCAAACTGAGCGTGGCGCCGTGATAATAGTCAAACCCCTGAATGCGGTTGCGCTCACCATACCAGTCGTAACTGTTTTGGCTGTTGAGTCGGACGTGATAGTTTTTCTCTGACGCACTTTGAAATACGCCGTTGACAACCGTGGGTGCGATGCCGCAACGGAACAAGCGATTGAGGCTTTCAAATTCCTCAAGTCTGTCGAAGTGGGATGTTTGTGATGAGATGCGCTGGCTGATGCGCTGCAGCATCTGCAAAATGCTTTCGTCAGGTTGAAGCAGGGTCGATACGATAGCGTTGTCGCCGGCCACGGGCGATGTTTCCAGAGTCATGGTGGTGAATTTTGCGCGCAAATCCGCATGCTTCTTCCAGCCGTCTTTCCATTCATCCAGTGCGCGAGGCGTATCCTCAACGTTGGCGAGTTTGTCGTAGCCCAGCTCGCGGAAGCCTGCTTCACCGGGACGTGGACGCAGTTGTGGAAACGCATCGTCGGCATAAACCTGCGAGGCATAGGCCGGGTCCATCATCAAGAAAAAGCCGTTGTTCTGGTAGCCGTAATCAACAAATTTTCCACTGTTGCGACGTAGCAAAAAATCAAGGAAACGTTGCCACCAGCTGGCGGGCTTGCGCGGTTGATATTTTTCGCCAAGGGTGAGTGGTGTGTGGTGCTCCAAAAACGAGATGTCGAGCTGGCCTACGTTGAAGTGTTGTGTGGCAAAAACCAGTTGACCTAGATAAATGCCGTCGGCGACTTGTACCAGCTCATCGATCAAACATGTCATCGGGTAGGTGGGCTGCAAGCTATCCCAGCGATAATTGAGCTGATAGACTTTTTTATTGCGCATTTCCGGCACAACTGATTGGCCCATGTCAGCCAAAAAAATACCGCCGGTTTCGGTGTAAGGTATGGTTTTCTCTTTTTCCAGATTCTTGGGCAAGATCTCACCCATGAATCGTGGGTCGCCGGGGGAGGTCGGTCTATCCTGCAGTCGCCATAGTCGGTGCAGGCCGGGAAGGCCGATGCCTTGAACTAAATTGGGATTGCCCGGTGGGCGGAAAAAATTTCGACCTATGCGTGTTTTGCTGGCGTCATAAGTCTCCATGGTGACGGAGTCATCATTACAAATTCCCCGGACCTGTTCGCGAGACAATGGCTCAAAGGTTTTTCCCATCCACAAGCCCGTATCAGCAAACGTGGCATTCCATGCGCTGGCCATGACTTCCAGTCCGGCGATGGCGGAACGTTGTTGGCCGAATTGTTGAGCAAGCTCGCGGAAAAAATCGCTGTCACGAATGGAAACTGGAATGCCTATCATTGGGCCGTCGATGGCAACAGCAGAGCCGCATTCAAATAAGGTGCGCAAGGTGTTGTGAACGGCGGGCCATTGATCTTTTTTGTTGTTGTCAGCAAGGATGCGCTGATAGTTGGCGAACATGGCAAACGGATTTTCCTGGCCATCACGCGCGAGAATGTCTTGCAGCTTGTTATTGAGTTGTTGCCTCTCTTGTTCGTTTTGGCAGGGGAAATTGTGGCTGCTCAGGTAAGGATTGTTCATTGTGATCTCCTTGTACGCCATGATAATCGTTGGTTGCTTGTGAAGTTTGGTTAAGTGCAGAAATGAAAATATCCTGGCACTCCTGTAGTTCATCCGCAGTCATGAAAGTTTTTCGCTGATATTCGCTGTGCATATTGAGTTTGGCCAGCTTGTCCTGCCATAGGGGGTTGTATGGCAGCAAAACAGCGGTGGAAAAATGTAATTGGCGCAGGTGTTGTGCAATGCGAACAAGATTGTCTTTGCGGGTGGTGATACCAGGGATTAATGGAATTCGTGGGATGACGGTGACCTTGGATTGTTGGCTGAGGTTTTTCAGATTCTGCAAAATAAGGGAGCTGCCTTGCTTGGTGAATTGGCGGCTGAGGGTGTCGTCGAAAATTTTTACGTCAAAATAAATCAGATCCAGATAGGGCAATAACTGTTCACTGAAACGGCGATAGTTGAAGAATCCACTGGTTTCCAGGCAGGTGTGTATGCCTTCGGCTTTGAGTTGTTTTAAAAAATGGTGAAGGAAGTCATGTTGTAGGGTTGCTTCGCCGCCAGAGACCGTTACCCCGCCGCCGCTGGAGATGAAGAAATGTTTGTCGATCAGCACGCGATGCAGCAGCGTTTGCAGATCAATCAGCTCGCCATTGTCCAGTTCAGCACATTGCTCGGTGATAGGATGAAAATGATGGGGTGTGGGCAGACCTTCCGGGTTTTGGCACCACTGACACTGCAGAGGGCAGCCTTTGAAAAAAACTGTGGTGCGTATGCCAGGTCCGTCCTCGCTGCAATCGCGTTTGATGTCGAAAATCCATGCCTGGGTTTGCATGCTCATCAGTGAGTCGGCTGATTGGCGACGCCAATGAAACGCTCAACTTCGCATGCGATTGCGCCAAGTTTGAAAAGGTGACCTACATTGCCGGTAAGCTGTACCATATTTTCCAGCAACAAACCGACGACATCGACTTCGTCCCTGCCAATCAGATTAATGATGCTGGCCAGGTCTTTAAAAGCGATGACCAAATCGACTTTGTCTGGATTGCGTTCAATGGCCAGGGCCTGATTTTCTGTCAGGGTTGTGGTGGTGACAATTTCCAGTGGGTTGATGGTTTTGCCAAATGGCGTATCACAAAACAAGGCGTCAGGGTTTTTGCAAAACTCAATGTGAACATTCATGTTGTCGCCGGGCTTTTTCGTGCGCAGCAAAAATTTGCCGTTGTAGTAGCGCTGGCCACCCTTGACGTAAGGGTCGCGTATGACGAAATTGTCATCAAAAAAACGCGTGGCACGATTGCGATGCGCCGGATCTAGCAGTGCATCGCGCATGACGAACACAAAACCAAATTCCACCAGTGCCGCGACTCCCTTGGCGACAATGGGGCCGCCCAGTTTTTCGACAATCTGCGGGATTTTTTCGTGATTTCGCCCTAGCGTTAATACCGAATGAAGATGTTGACTGTAATTGGGAAAGCCTGCGTGCATATCATTCTCCTAAACGCTGAAAGCGGTGTGTGTTTCTTTGCCTGTGTCGAGTGAGAAGTTCGCCCGATCGATAATCTCCTGCCGCATTTGCGGGCTGAGAGTGACGAAATAGGCAGAGTATCCTGCAACGCGAATCATTAAATCCTTGAACGGTGTCAGCGCCTGTTTGGCTTCAGTCGTGGCACCGATGGCTTCGGCGTCATTGGCTGCCTTGTGGGCTGCGCGCAAATCCTCAATGGAGGATACGCACAGCTGCACCAATACACCGTCATGATCCATGAAGGCTTTCATGTAGCGCGAAAACAGTTCGGTGTCGGCGTCAAAATGTTCAGCATCGCGAGTGGTCAGACTGAGGTTGTAGGTGTAGCCATTTTGCACCGTCTGCGGACGGACTTCAGCCACCGACAGCATGTGATCGAAAATCATTACCGGATCACCGTTGGCTTTGACAATGTTGGGGCAAGGGGTGATGCCGCTGGCAAACGATTGACCACCGCGGCGGCCATTGGGCGTGGCTTTGGTTAGCATGCCAAAGCCGGCATGGTTGGTCATGCTCCAATAGCCGACCAGATAGCGGCCACCGCGATGGGTGCGATATTTGTAGAACGTATCATGAATCATTTCGGTCAGCAGGTGCGTGTATTTCACCGCAAGATGATTGTCGTAAACACTGCCCGGTGTTTGTTCAATGCCGGCGCCATATTTGGGTGCGCGGCGCAGCAGCTGGTTGATTTGTGCGATGCGCTCATCGCTGAGCGTAGGCAGCGTTTGCAGTTCGTCAGACAAACGCAACCAGGCAACGATGCGCTGGATAATGCGTCGAATCCAGCTGCTTTCTTTTGCTGAGGCGGGCGCTTGCTGACCAAAGTTGCTGTTCATTGCGGACAGCAATTCGCTGACTGAGATTTTTTTACCAAAGACTAATTGATCAAAAATGCAGAACGAGTCGATGACATCGGCCAGACCGATAATGGCAACCCCGGCGGAATTGTATTTTGCCCCACCAGCGGCAACGTCGCGGAACTTGGCACCTTGTCCGCCAGGTAAATTACTTGGTCCAACAAACAAGCCAGACAAAAATGGCGAAGGCCGAACATCTTCCATGGCGCGCCCCAGATAGTTGTTGCATTGCACTGCATGTCTGGCCATTTCATCCAGCTGGATACGAAAAGCAGCGATGAACTCTTCCATGGTTTTCATTCGGCTGAGCGGTGGTGTGGTGTAGGCGCTCGCGCCGTAAAATAAATTCGGATCATTGGCAGCGATGCCGTCGCTGCGATGTTTGCCGCCAAACATCGCCAGCTCCAGCACAGCAGGTAAAACCATCAAGGTCGAGCCGGTGTTGCCGTAATGTTTACCTGCTGAATTTTGCTCAATGCAGCCGATGGAGGCGTAATCGTGGGCGTCAGCCAGTGCCTCATCGGCGCTCACGCCATCATGAGCCGCGTAATAGCTGGCCATGGCATCAACCACGGCGGCATCGCCATGCAGCGCCGGTGTGGCGCGAGTGAGAATATTGACCTGACAAATTCGCTTGAGATAACCATCGTGGACTTCGGCAGGCAGAGGATTGCCACTGGCGTCGCGATGATGCACATCTTTGTGATAACGGGCATGAACATTCGGGTCGCGAATGCCCAGCAATTCCGTGGCTTTGAGAATGATGTAGGTCATGTCGTTAACGGCATCGACAACTTTGCCATCGACCACCTGTGTGCCACCGACCGTCAGCGCCTGATTGGAACCGCTGCCGGCGAACAAGGTTTCAGAACCTTCGGTGGATAGCGGAACGTGATCGGAACAACGAAGGAAGAAATGACACATCAACTCTACGGCGTGCTTGGTATAGGCGTCGCGTTCCTGGCCGGAACCCAGTTGTGACCAATCGCTGAGATAATACGGATTGAGCAGTTGATCAAGACGACCAATGGACAAACCAAAATTGGTATTTTCCTGTAGCAACAGGTGATAGCAAATCCAGATGCTGGTGATGGCTTCATGCAGCGTGCGTGCAGGTTGTGCCGGTACGCGCTGGCAGATAGCGCTCAGTTCGGTATTGCCTGCCTCGGCGGCAGCTTGCGCCAAATGTTGCGCATAGTTTTTTGCGCCCTCAAACACGCAGACGACGCCTTTTAAAAACTGTTGTTGCGAATCACTGAGTGCGGAATTGGCGATATCGTTATTGGCTTGTTGAATTAAACCATTCAGACCGTATTTGAGCACGCGCGCAAAATCCGGCACGGTGTGCGAAACGCAGGTGGCTTTGTCTGACAGGAAAAAGGACACGCGTTCCATCAATGCCTGACAGGTCGGTGTTTCACCGGCAGCTTTTTTCAATTGCGGGTCGATGGATGGAATGCCGTGATAATGGCCACCGTCCACGGTGTCGCGGCCATCGTTGCGATATTGTTGGGTGTCATAGGCGCGATAACGGGCGACTTCCTGCACAGGCAGGCGTTGCAACCAGTAGGGAAAAATTTCTTTGTTTAAGCGTTCTGCAACTTCAGGTTTTATTTTGAACGGATTTTGCGCACGATGAGTGACGGTATTTAATTCTGGCCAGATGCAATAGCCAATGGTGTCAGCATAAATTACTGGGCCAACAAAACTGGTTGTGGTTTGACCGGGTAATAAATCTGTTTTGCGCACCAGTGGTGTTTTCTTGCTGAAAATATAGTTCAGTGCTTCGGCGCGTCTTTGGTAAGGCGGTAGTTCATCATTGGCAGGGTCGCGCATGAATTCGGTGAGCAAGCGCGGCAATTCATCGCAAATTTCCGGTGTTCCTTCGTCGAGAAAAAGCCGCTCGCGCCACCATTTGACGGTTTGGAAATCATTGATGCTGATGTCGGTCAGTGACAAATCGCGCAGTGTTTTGACCTGCTTTGGATTGTCGTTGGCGATGGGAAATACGCGGCTGGGGGAGTCGTGGGTTTTACTGGCGGGGTTCGTCAGGTCGATCTGTATGCCCCCGTGGCCAAGCTGGGATTCACTCATGAGTAGATGCCTCAAAGATTTGGGTGGAAAAGGGCTCACCTCCAGTATAGAGAGATGAGGGAGGGCTTTCCAATAGGGATAGTAAAGGAAACGTGACAATTTATGAGGCTATTCCCTTGGTTTTAGGCAGAAAAGACAGGCTGACGGAACGAATGATTCTGGCTGGGTGGTGAGTGATTGCTGCGGGTAAAATTTTTGTGAACAGGACGATTGTGGCTTCAGTTGGTATGGGGGGGCTGGCGATAACGGCGAAGAGTTTGGGTGGTTGGTAAAGTACCCGATTCTCACGCGCAATTTTTGCTCCGTAGTCCCTTGGCCGCGACCTGGTGTCGCGGCTTTTTTTTCGGACTTTAGTGCTTGCTAGAGTCGTAACTTATTGTTTTGTAATGGCTGATATTGGTTGGGGCTGATCTGTTAGCTAATCACGACTGTGTTAATCAAAAGATAGGACGCTAATTGTGGAATAATGTCAGAAAAAACCAACGGGTCTATACATGTGGTACCAGCGATTCATTCCCCAGGCCGATGTAACCAGTGCTAGCGAACGGCTGTTTGCGTTTGTGGCGGCCTTGCTCAGCATCTTGTTTGTGGCCGGGATTAGTCATCACTTTTTGTCCGGTGCAGCGGTGCCGTTGATGATTGCCTCAATGGGGGCATCCGCCGTGTTGTTGTTTGCCGTGCCTGGCAGTCGTTTTTCGCATCCTTGGGCAGTATTTGCCGGACACATGGTGTCGGTAGCGGTTGGAGTGACCTGCGTCCAGTGGATAGGCAACTGGGCTTTGGCTGCGGCATTGGCGGTGGCGGTGTCGATTGCGCTGATGCAGCAACTGCGCTGTTTGCATCCGCCGGGCGGAGCAGCGGCGTTGGTGGCTGTCGTGGGTGATGAACATATTCACGCGTTGGGATACAAATTTCTAATCACGCCGGTGTTGCTGAACGTATTGCTGATTCTGCTGGCGGCGTTGCTGCTGAATAATTTGCTGCCAGGTCGGCGTTATCCACAAAGCACGGAGTTGCTGGCGAGTGAACAGCGCAAACCGCAGGATTTTTCCGCCGAGGATTTGACCGAGGCGCTGCGCGACATGGATGGTTTTGTTGATGTGTCCGAATCCGATTTACAAAAAATTTATTATCAGGCACGCATGCATTCACGCATTCGCCAATTGGGCGCGGTGCGTTGCAGTGATGTGATGCAGGTTGATGTGCTGACGGTGCAATATGGCACAGAGCTGGATAAAGCCTGGCACATGATGCGCGAGCATCGATTGGTTGAGCTGCCTGTGGTCGATGCTTTTGATCACGTCATGGGTATGTTAACGCTGCGCGAAATGATGCATGCGGTGGAGGTGGGGCAGCCTGAACGGTTTGTGGAAAAACTGCATCGGCTGTTGCAACGTACACCGGGCCATGATTCGGACAAACACGAAGTGGTGGGGCAGTTAATGCGCTCTGAACTGCTGCATGTGTCGCCGAACATGTTGTTGTCCGAGCTGATTCCACAATTTGCCCAATACGAGGGCGAATATGTGGCGGTGGTTGATGAGCACAGCAAATTATTGGGCCTGATTTCGCGCGCGCAAATTTTGCAGCGTCTCTAGCCTGATTGTTGCCGCAGTTGTTCGCGATTCATCATCAGCCACTGCAGAGCGATGATGGGTGCGGCGGAATTGATTTTGCCACTGCGCAACCAGTGGATCGCCTGATCGTAGCTGACTTTGAAAACGCGAATGTCTTCGTTTTCTTCGTCCAGTCCGTAAATGCCTTCCTTGACCAAACTGCTGTCGATCAAGCCGCAGTACAGCGCGATGGTTTCAGACGTGCCACCGGGACTGACGTAATAGTTGAGAATGTGAACGAGGGAATTGATCTCGCAGCCGGCTTCTTCCAGGGCTTCGCGGCGGGCAACGTCTTCGGCGCGTTCGTCATCCTTGATCATGCCAGCGACGATTTCGGTTAACCACGGACCGTTGGGGTCGTGCAGTGCGCCAATGCGAAATTGCTCCAGCAGTACCAGTTCATCGCGCTGTGGGTCGTAGGGCAGCATGGCCACGGCATGGCCGCGCTCAAACAATTCGCGACTCATTTCGCGGCTCATGCTGCCGTTGAACAGCGAGTGGCGCAGGCGGAACTTCGATAGCTTAAAAAAACCGTCGTAGCCGACCTGCTGACGCAGAATATCGACGGTTTTGCGCTGGCTCATGCCGAGCGCCAGCGGCGGCGGATGCGTCCCAGCAGCGGCAGCAGCATGAGCAGTTGCCAGGGCGACAAGGCCGAGGCGTTGTCGCCATCGTCGTTTTGGACGGGTGCGTCGGTGCTGGCATCACCCGTTGGGCTGTTGTTTTCAGCCGGCGGTGGGGTGGGATCGTCCGCGGCTGGCGGATTGTCTATCGGCGGATTGACTGGCAGCGGCTCGGGCAAGGGATTCGGTTGAGGTACGATGCTGATGCTTTTCGCTGTGACAGTAATGAGATGTTGGCGACGGTTGTCGGCATTGTTCAGGCTGTCCAGTTCGTCCGAGCTGACGCTGGTGTCGACCAGATATTCACCTGCGGCGTTGGCACTGAATTCGGCGCTAAATTGCGCGGATTGATGCACTGCCAGGCTGGGCAGTACGCATTGCAGTACGGTGTTTTGCGAGGCATCGCTGCTGGTGCTGCAATTGTTGCCGTTGATCGCTGCAACGCTCAAGCCTTTGGGTAATTTGGCAGTGAGCGTCACCTGATGGGCGGTCAGTGGTCCACGGTTGTTGACGGTGAGGCTCATTTGCACCGGGGTGTCTGTTTCCAGATTACTGAATGTCAAGCTACGGGTGGTGGCTTTGGCATTGCCGCCGACCAGACCAATGCTCTGGGTGAGGGCCAAATCGGCCACCGCCGGGGTGA
Organism: Gammaproteobacteria bacterium; assembly: GCA_029884425.1. Classification (NCBI taxonomy): domain Bacteria; kingdom Pseudomonadati; phylum Pseudomonadota; class Gammaproteobacteria; species Gammaproteobacteria bacterium. The sequence continues at coordinate 51,060 of JAOUHV010000009.1, read as the reverse complement.
GCAGATAGCCATGCCACTGGTATTTGCCATCGGCGTCCTTTTTGCCCGCCAGGCCGACGATGTGACCGATGTTGCTGTTGTCGCTGGCTTTGTAAAAATGCCAAAGCGGTTGTTCGGCTAATGGAATCTGATTCCACAGTTTGTATTCGCGCCAGACGGCGACATCGTTGGCATCCAGTTCCTGGCGGTAGACGAAGGCATCGCGAACAAGAACTGCGTCATTGGGTGAGGGCGGCTGTACTGGCCATACCTGATTGATGTTCCAGGCGGCGGCAGCCACGATTTCGCCGACGACATAACCAGCGTCGTTAATGCTGTTGGCCCAGGCAGTTTGCGGGCTGCCGGGGTTGATGTCGGTAATGCCGCTGTCGCTGTTCCACACGTAGGGGTGGGTGATTTGGCTGACAGACTGGCTCCAGTTGCTCCAGGCGAACCAGGTGCCGCTGCCGCCCACCACATTGCCGGATTCGTTAATGTCGATGCCACCCCAGTTGGTGGTGCCGGTGCCTAAGCTGTTGACCAGATGAGGCAGTAAGGCCGGGCTGCCGTTGCCAGGTTGCCAGACAAAGCCGTTGCTCTGGCTGTAGTTGCCAACCTTTCCGCTGATGCCGCTGATCTTGCCCTGGTTGTTGATGCCGTAGGCGGCACCAACAAAGCCACCGGCGATCAAAATGGGATTGGCACTGGCATTGGGCCAGTAAGCCGCGTAATCGTTGCTGCCGTCGTTGACACTGCCGACGATGACGCCGTTGTCATTAATCGCCCAGGCTTTGCTGCTGGAATAGCCTGATAGCAGAGGCAGCGGTTGCAGAGTCCAGCTGCCACTGATTTTTTTCCACTGGCAGGCGACGATAGTCTGCGAGCTGTCCTTGTACCAGCCTACGGCAACGCCGGCATTGTTCACGCCGTTGGCTGCGGCACTGCTGGTGCTGGGAAGTTGGCTGAACTGGCTGCTGCCAGCCTCAAACACCACTGCGCGCTGGGTGCTGTCGGCAGCCCAGGTGGAGCCGACCACCAGGCCGTTGTCGTTGACTTGCAGTGTCTGGTTGATGGCGGTGTTGTATTCGTCCGTCAGATAACCGATGGGGCCCAGATCGGTAATGCTGTATTGTGGGTCCTGAGCTAGGGCCGGGCTGGCGAGCAGGATGCCAACCAGAGCGGGTCTAAGTTTCACAGCGATCAGCGGGCGCATAGCGGGTTCCTGGTGAAAAATTGGTCACTAATCATAAACCATCTGCGGGGCCAGTTTAACTGTCTCGAAAAGCAGACGGCGATAGCCTGATGCTAATTTGCTAAAATGGCGCGAAGCTTAAAGCGGGTAAATAAAAATGGCGGTTCAGTGGTTCCCCGGGCATATGCACAAGGCCCGGAAAAGTATCAAAGAGGCAATGGGCAAGATCGACATCGTGATTGAGGTGTTGGATGCCCGTATCCCTTACAGCAGCGAGAACCCTCTGGTGGCCAATTTGCGTCAATCGCGGCCTTGCATCAAGGTGTTAAATAAAAGCGATTTGGCAGACCCGCAGTTGAGCAAACAGTGGATCAGTCATTTTGAGCAGCAGGACCGCGTCAAGGCCGTTGCCGTGGTGGCTGAGAACAAGGGCTCGACCCGTTCTGCGATCAATCAGGCAGTGGCTCAATGCAAAAAAATGCTGCCAGAGCGCAATTACGAAGTCCGGCCTGTGCGTATCATGATCATGGGCATTCCCAATGTGGGCAAGTCCACCATCATCAATGCGTTGACCGGACGTAATCTGGCGAAAACCGGCAACGAACCGGCGGTTACCAAAACCAATCAAATGATTCGCATGGATGACGGCGTCATGCTGTGCGATACGCCGGGGATACTCTGGCCCAAAATTGAAGACGAAGACAGCGGATATTTGCTGGCGCTGACTGGCGCGGTGAAAAATACCGCCATTGAATTTGAAGATATTGCCAGTTACGCAGCGGCCTATTTGCTGCAGCATTATCCGGCGCAGATTTGCGCACGCTACAAACTGACCGAACCACCCAAGGACAATATCGACCTGCTGGAAATCATTGCGCGCAAGCGCGGCGGTGTGCGTGCGGGAGGCAAACTGGACATGAACAAAGCGGCTGAAGTGTTGCTGCACGATTATCGTGCCGGTGCTCTGGGTAATTTAACCTTGGAGTCACCGCAGTCGATACAGCAACGCATGCAGGTCATGGCTGAGCGCAAAGCGGCAGAACCACCTGCGCAAGACGACGAGGAATAGGCCATATCGTCATGATCGATTTGCTGGATATCGTGATTGTGCTGCTGCTATTTCTGGCGGGTGTATTCTGGTGGAAAACCACCCAGGCCCGTGAACATGCCCAGCGTATTGCACTGACGGCCTGCAATCGCGAAGGTGTGCAATTGCTGGATCAGTCGGTGGCGTTGAAAAGCATGAAAATCAAACGTTCCGCCCGTCGTGGTTGGGTGTTGGTGCGCTATTTTGGTTTTGAATTCAGTTGCACCGGCGATGAGCGTCGTGAAGGCGTGGTGGCGATGATTGGCAATCGCCGCGATTATCTGGTCATGGATTTGCCGCAGCCACTGGTCAGTGTTGACGACGACCTGCCCCCATCATTGCATTAGCGCCAATTCGAGGAATTCATGGCTCTCAAATCCACCATTTTCAAAGCCGAACTGACGGTCAGTGATCTGCTGCGTCACTACTACCAAACCCATGCACTGACCATTGCTTGCCATCCCTCCGAAAATGATGCGCGGATGATGGTGCGGTTACTGGCGTTTGCGCTCAATGCCAGCGAAACCCTGCAGTTTGGTCGCGGTATCTCCAGCGATGATGAACCCGACGTGTGGCAAAAAAATCTGCATGGCGATGTCGAGCTGTGGATTGATCTGGGGCAAGTCGATGAAAAGCGCCTGCGCAAGGCATCGCATCTGGCCGAGCAGGTGAAGGTCTACACCTATCAACCTGCTGCAGCGCAACAATGGTGGAAACAAAGCCAGGACAAATTGCAGCGCCTGGAAAATCTGATGGTGTATGCGCTGGACGATGACTCCGTCGCAGGTCTGGCGCAGATGTGTCAGCGCAGCATGCGCTTGCAGGTTACGTTGGACGAGGATGCGTGCTGGGTGAGCGATGGTCAACAAACGCTGAACGTCGTGCTGACGCGCTGGCAATAATTCAGGCGCTGGGCATGGCTTCAAAATGCAGAAACAACTCTATGTGTGCCAATGTGGATTTAGAATGCAGAGCCTGAAATTTGGGCGAGAGGCTGCGTGCTAAATGAGTCGTTGAGCGGAGTCAGGAAAATTCTGACGCTATTTTGCTGGTTTTACGACGATTTCAGGGTAAAATAGCGCGCTTTGACTCTGCCCGAGCGCACGAAACGACAGCCTGATGGGTCGCTTTTGTCCCTGAGCCTGAATATAACGTATTGTTTTTCTTAAGAATATGTCTGGCGACTTGTGAGTGTTGTCCGTGGCAAGAATTTTTAGTTAATCACCTTTTGAATAGAGTGCAACCATGACTGATCTAAGCAAATACAGAAACATTGGTATTTTTGCTCACGTAGACGCGGGTAAAACCACGACCACCGAGCGTATCCTGAAGCTGACCGGTAAAATCCATAAGCTGGGTGAAGTACACGATGGCGCGGCTACCACAGACTTCATGGACCAGGAACGTGAGCGTGGTATCACCATTCAGTCGGCGGCGGTTTCCTGTTTCTGGAACGGTCACCGTTTCAACGTCATCGACACCCCTGGACACGTTGACTTCACTATCGAAGTTTACCGCTCCCTGAAAGTTCTGGACGGTGGTATCGGTGTATTCTGTGGTTCCGGCGGTGTAGAGCCTCAGTCAGAAACCAACTGGCGCTATGCGAACGATTCACGCGTTGCCCGTATCATCTACGTGAACAAGCTGGACCGTATCGGCGCAGACTTCTACAAAGTGGTTGGTCAGGTGAAGAAAATCCTGGGCGCACGTCCTGTGGTAATGACTCTGCCTATCGGTATCGAAGACCAGTTTTCTGGCGTTATCGACCTGTTGACCATGAAAGCATGGATCTGGGATGACTCCGGTGACCCCATGGCCTACAAGATTGAAGAGATTCCTGCTGAGTACCTGGAAAAGGCCAAGCAGTACCGCGCCGAGCTGATCGAAACTGCGGTTGAGCAAGACGACGAGCTGATGGAAGCCTACCTGGAAGGTAAAGAGCCTTCTGTCGAAGACCTGAAGCGTTGCATCCGTAAGGGTACAATCAAGTTGGACTTCTTCCCGACGTTCTGTGGTTCTTCGTTCAAGAACAAAGGCGTGCAGCTGGTGCTGGATGGCGTGGTTGATTACCTGCCTAACCCGACAGAAGTTGATCCACAGCCTGAAGTTGATTTGGAAGGTAACGAGACCGGTGGTCACGCGATCGTTGATACTTCCTACCCGTTCCGCGCACTGGCGTTCAAGATCATGGACGACCGTTTCGGCGCCCTGACCTTTATCCGTGTTTACTCCGGTACGCTGAAGAAAGGCGACACCGTACTGAATACCTTTACAGGCAAGACCGAGCGTATCGGCCGTATCGTAGAGATGCAGGCCAACGACCGTATCGAACTGGATGGCGCCCAGGCGGGTGACATCGTTGCAGTCATCGGTATGAAGAACGTGCAGACCGGTCACACACTGGCGGATCCAAAGAAACCTGCGACTCTGGAACCGATGGTGTTCCCAGAGCCAGTTATTTCTATCGCCATCGCTCCGAAAGACAAGGGCGCTGCCGAGAAACTGGGTATCGCCATTGGCAAGATGGTTCAGGAAGATCCTTCCTTCCGCGTTGAAACTGACCAGGATTCAGGCGAAACCATCATCAAGGGCATGGGCGAATTGCATCTGGACATCAAGGTCGACATTTTGCGTCGTACCCATGGTGTAGACGTAGTGGTTGGTAAGCCGCAGGTTGCCTACCGCGAAACCATCACCAAGAAAATTAACGACAGCTACACCCACAAGAAGCAAACCGGTGGTTCTGGTCAGTTTGCGAAAATTGACTACACCATTGAGCCAGGTGAGCCAAACAGCGGTTTTGAATTTGCGTCCAAGGTTACCGGTGGTAACGTACCTCGCGAATTCTGGCCAGCGGTTGAAAAGGGCTTCAGAGAGTCCATGGTCAAAGGTGTTCTGGCGGGCTTCCCCTGCTTGGACGTTAAGGTTGCTCTGACAGACGGTAGCTACCACGCGGTTGACTCTTCTGCGATCGCTTACGAAATCGCTGCCCGCGCTGCTTACCGCCAGTCTTTGCCTAAGGCCGGCCCGCAGTTGCTGGAGCCGATCATGAAGGTTGACGTGTTTACCCCAGACGATCACGTAGGTGACGTTATCGGTGACTTGAACCGCCGTCGCGGCATGATCCTGGGTCAGGATACTGCATCTACGGGTGTTCGTATCAAGGCCGAAGCTCCACTGTCTGAAATGTTCGGTTACATCGGTGATCTGCGTACCATGACTTCTGGTCGTGGTCAGTTCTCCATGGAGTTCGCGCGTTATTCTCCATGCCCGAACAACGTGGCTGAAGCCGTTATCAAGGAAACCAAAGAGCGCGAAGCAGCAGCTAAGAAATAACGTTTGCTTCCCGTTTGAGAAAAAAGCCCGCATAGTTGCGGGCTTTTTTTTGGCCTAAACTCAGGCGAAAAAAAACCGCTCATTGGAGCGGTTTTTTTCAGCCAGTGGAAGGCGATTACTTACCGGTTTTGCAAACCAGCTCTTCCATAATCTTACCGCTCTCGACTTCGTCGATGATGCGCTGGTACTCTGGGCTAATTGGGCAGCCGCAAGAGTGTTGTTTGGTTGCGTGCAGGCGAGCCTGCTCGATGTGCCACTGGGCTACTTTCAAGTGTTGGTCAACGTTCATTTGGGTACTTCCTCTTTGGATATGGGGTCAATATCTGAAACGTCTACTATACAGAAAATTGTGCCGAAAAAAAATACCCTAGTGTTTTGCTTAGATTAAGATATTGTGAACTGTTTGGGCCAGAGAGTGGGATTCTGGAGCCATATATGCAGCAAATCGGTGGAAGCTGATCAGTGATGGAAGACAGAAGAGAAGACCGGAAAAACCAAGGAGATGGGGCATGGGGCGACTGTACAAACTCGTGATTGTATTCGCAGTGCTGCTGACCGGTTGCGAGGGCGAATCGGTGGAAACGCTGAAAGTGGGGACCTCTCTGTGGCCTGGCTATGAGCCGCTATTTTTGGGCAAACGCCATGGCCATTTTAATAATTCAGAAATTACCTTTGTGGAGTATCCCGTCCCGGCGGGGGCGGTGCGTGCCTTGATCAATGGCTCTGTTCAGGCAGCCACACTGACCATGGATGAGGTGCTTAAGATCAAAGAGGTTGGCGTACCTATTAAAGTCGTGTTGGTGATAAATATTTCGGAAGGCGGTGACGTTATCCTCGCGCGCCAAGGTATTCGTAGTGTGAAAGACCTGAAGGGCAAAAGGGTGGCGAACGAGGGCTCGGTGTTGGCTCAGTATCTGCTGGCACGTGCGCTGGAAATAAATGGATTGAGTTTGGCGGATATAAGAAGCGTGCGGCTGAGTAGTACCATGCACGAGACAGTGTTTACCGATGGCGGTATTGATGCTGTAGTGACATACGAGCCAGCAAAGACCAAACTGATCAGAAATGGTGCGGCGCAAATATTTTCTTCGGCAGATATTCCGGGTGAAATTGTCGATGTGCTGGTGGTGACAGAAAAATATTTAGCGACACATCCTGAAGTGGTGAAAGATTTGGTTGATGGATGGTACCTATCATTGGCCACATTTGACTCCGATAAGGTGGGGGCAGCTCGGATTATCAACGAGCGAATGCATGTTGGCGAGGCAGCAGTATTGGCCAGTTTTGATGGCATGATCTTGCCTGACAGGAAGCGCACCAATGCGCTGTTGAGTGGTGATGATAGCCATTTGTATGAAAGTTTGCGTGGTTTGGCAAAAACGATGCGTAATCATGATTTGTTAAAGACAAATTTTGATCCTGTGCAGTTGTTGAATAACGACTACGTGAAGTGATTTTCCAGTGTATCAGTTAAAAATAAAACACTTCATTCCCATTACGATGCTGTTGCTGGCAATTATTGCGGGCGTATTTAATTATCTACGTGCTGTTGAAAGTGCCTCAAGCCAAATAAGACAGGCGGCGCTGAATGATTTGCGATCAAATTTGAGCTCCATACAGGAAGCAACCGAAGTATTGCTGAGAACAGGAGACTTGGGAGCAATAAAACTGTATATCGCTTCGCTGGCAACGAAAGAAGGTCACGATATCAGTATTTTGACCGATGCAAGTGGCGCCATCATTTCCTCAACCCGGCTGGCGTATGTTGGGAGTCAATGGAGAGTCATTGATCAACGCTTTGATGAAAATGTTGTTTTGTCAATTTTGAGCGGTCAACAAATCGCTGTCGTTGAAGAGCTCGTTCAAGGCAATAAAAATGGCATGGTGGGATATGTTCGCGTCTGTAGCGGCGAACTGGCGAGTAATGTTGCACTGAAAGCACAGTGCGGTGTGCTCATTCATCAAATAGATATTTCCAAGCAGCTTAAGGGAGCAAATAAACTGGCATTGCAGCAGGTGCTGGAACATTTGATGGGGACAGTGCTGGCATTGGTGTTGTTGATGTTTGTTTTTCATTATGTTTTTACCAGGAGGGTGGAGGCGCTGCTGGGAACGCTGCGGCGTATAGAAAATGGCGAAGAGCGAACTCGATCTGATCTGGCTGGACAGGATGAACTTGCCACGATTTCCGCCGGGCTAAATTCCATGCTGGATAGTGTCAGCGATACAAAAGAGCAATTAAAAAATCGTGAGTATCAGTTGGCGCAAGCGCAGAGAATTGGTCATGTGGGGAGCTGGTTGCTTAATGTTGTGACCAATGAGTTGCAGTGGTCTGATGAGATGTACCGTATTTTTGGTTTAAAGCGGCAGTCGTGGACGGTGACTTTTGAAGAAATTATGCAAAGAATACATCCGAATGACGCGGACCTGCTGGCAGATGCCTTGCAATCGAGCATTCTCAACGAGACCCCTTTTCGTGTTGAGCACCGAATTATTCGACCCTCCGGTGAAATCAGATATTTGGAAACTGTTGCGTTGTTTGGGGCGTCCAACGATGGTCAGATGAGTATGCTGATGGGGGTGTCGAAGGATATCACCGAGCGCAAACAGGTTGAAATTGAATTGATCAGGGCCAAAGAAGTCGCTGAAAAAGCAACGCAGGCAAAGTCGGAGTTTTTGGCGAATATAAGTCATGAGATAAGAACGCCGCTAAATGCTGTTATTAATCTGGCGTATTTAGCCAAAGAGGGGGATGCATCTTCGCGAATCAAGGATTATCTGAACAAAATTGAGGTTTCAGGAAAGAATTTATTGACACTTCTAGATGATGTGCTGGATTTCTCAAAAATAGAGGCGTCCAAAATGGAGTTGGATGAGCATCAATGCAGTCTCGACGAGTTTTTTGATGAGCTGGTTATGTTGTCGGTGTTTAAGCTGAAAGGCAAAGAGATCGAGTTTCTTTTAGATGTTAGTCCAGATGTTCCAAGGGTTATTTATGTTGACTCTCTCCGGCTCAAACAGGTGCTGATTAATCTTATCAATAATGCGATAAAGTTTACCGAGAAAGGAGAGGTGATTCTGTCTGTATCGCAGCATGGATGTGCAGATGGGGAGTGTTGGATGACGTTTTCCGTCAGTGATACAGGCATTGGTATGAGTGACATGGAAACTGGGAAATTGTTCAAGAGTTTTACTCAGGTTGATGGTTCAATATCTCGTCGGTTTGGAGGGACGGGGTTGGGGCTGGCGATTAGTAAAAGCCTGGTTGAATTGATGGGCGGAACGATTTCGGTGGATAGTAAGTCGGGAGAAGGTTCAATATTTAAAGTCGATATTCCAGTAAGGCTGGATGTCGACGTGCAATCTGATGAGTCAGAAGACAAAACTGCACATATGGCTGGACAGAGGGTGTTGCTGATTAGCTATCAGCAGTCTTCCGCAGAGATTATGCGCAAAGCACTTCGGCGACTTGGTGTTGGTTGCGATGTAGTCAGTGATGTAAACGAATTAAATATTTTGGACTTGGAAAGTCATGTCTTAATTTTGGTTGATGTTGTTGACGTGGAAAAGCAGGGAATCCCGATTGTTAATAAATTACGCGCCAGAGCTGGTGAGAAATCTGCAGAGTCAAAGATATTGGTGACTGTCCCATATGGCGATGATCGATTGCGCGACAAATGCTTGGTATCCGGAGCCAATGGTGTGCTGGTAAAACCATATACCCCTAATTCCCTGTATGCATCTTTGAACTTAGCATTATTTGGAGTTGCCAAAATTCAAAGGCAAGCGATAAGAGATTACAAGTTTCCTGTGCGTGAAGAAAAAGACTATCCAAATATTCGAGGTTCTAGAATATTGGTTGTTGATGATAATTCGATAAATCTGCAGGTAGCAGAAGAGTTGTTGCGAACCAAGGGGGCGAATGTGTTTTTGGCGGATTCTGCACTGGTCGCGTATGAATCTCTGCGTCAACACGAAATAGATTTAATTTTGATGGATATTCAAATGCCCCAGGTTTCCGGGCTTGATGCTGCCAGATATATTCTGGATCAGTCTGAATATTGCCATATCCCGATTGTGGCGATGACAGCGCATGCGATGGATGGCGATAAAGATAAATCGTTGGCTGCGGGTATGTGCGAACATGTGACCAAGCCGATTGTTGCGGCTGAATTATATGCGGTACTTGAAGCGTGGTTGCCAGAACGGTCGTATGGTGATGATGCTGCGCCAAACGTTACGGATGGCGGCGATGACGACGAAATTATTGAGTTGCCAGGGATGGATTACGCTGCTGGTTTGGCCAATGTGGCAAACAATGCAGCGTTATATCGTCGGTTGTTAGCGCAGTTTTTTGCTCATCATGTGAATGTTATGAGTGAAATAAACTCGCTTATTGAACGTGGGCGATATAGCGAGGCCAAGGGTATAGTGCATAACGTGAAAGGCGTGGCCGGTAATTTGGGAATGACAAGTTTGTTTGTGGCAGCAGCGATGCTGGAAAAAGCAATCGGCTCAGATCAGGTAGGGTTGCCGGAGGTGATCGGGCGATTTGATCTGGAGCTGGAAAGGGTGCTCTTGGGGTTGAAAAGTCTGCAGCGATCGTCGGATGCCGAGCATTCTGCTGAGTTAGCAGAAGGTGATAGGAATAAGGTCAGGGAAATGATCGCAGAAATTGAGCGGGTAATAGACAAGGATGTCGTCGCTGTTGAAGAAAAGCTCAATGGTGTCGGCTATTTGCTAAAGGGCAGCAGATATTTCGCCGCCTATAATTTGTGTGTTGTCCGCCAGATGGAATTTGATAGTGAAGGTTTACGGAAACAATTGCTGAATTTGAAACGTAGTCTGGAATCTTAGATGACTGACCAAGCTCGTAAAACGATTCTTATTGTCGATGACGTTCCCACCAATATACAGGTGCTTATTTCGGTGCTGCGCAACGAATACAATATTGTCGCTGCGACGGATGGGCAGAAAGCGCTGAGTCTTGCTGCTAAAACGCCGCAGCCGGATTTGATTTTGCTGGATGTGGTGATGCCGGAAATGAGTGGCTACGAAGTTTGCGCCGAACTTAAGCGCAACCCACAAACCAAGGATATTCCGGTGGTGTTTGTTTCCTCGCTGACGGATGAAAATGACGAAGAGACGGGCTTGTTGGCGGGTGGTATCGATTACTTGGTCAAGCCGGTCAAGTCGGCCATTGTTCGGGCCCGAGTGCGAAATTATCTGCGGTTATATGATGTTCAGAGGGAGCTGGAAAGGAATAATCAGCGACTGAAAGAGTCGGCAGCATTGCGTGATCAGGTCGAGGTAATGACCCGGCATGACCTGAAAAGTCCGCTCAACGTGATTTTGGCCTATCCGGATATTTTGATGCTGGAGGGAGGGCTGAGTGATTCCCAGGCAGATGCGCTGAATGAGATACGCAGCGCAGGTTATCGAATGTTAAACATGATTAACCGCTCACTGGATATGTATAAGCTGGAAATGGGCAAATATCGGTTAAATCCTGAGCAGGTGAACCTGGTGGGGGTGCTGTTTTCAGTCCTTGGCGAGATGCAGCGTTATGTGCGGGAAAAGAAGCTGACAGTAAATTTGCTGTGCAGGGGTAAAGTTATTACAAGAAATGACGAATTTAAGGTATACGGGGAGGAGATGTTGTGTCAGATCATATTCTCCAACCTGTTGAAGAACGCGATGGAAGCGTCCCCGGAAGGAGGGGGAGTGCAGGTTGATCTGGACCTGGTTGGGGGTAGGGCGCATGTTCGTATCCACAATCAGGGGGTGGTGCCTGAGGTGCTGAGGGGGTGTTTCTTCGAGAAATTCTCTACGGCAGGGAAAAAAGGTGGCACCGGACTGGGAACATATTCGGCGCGATTGAGTGCTCTGGTACAAAACGGGGACATTTCGATGGTGACGGATGATGTGCATGGCACCGAGTTATTGGTTATGCTTCCAGTCCCGGGTTAATTTATAACTGCATTGATTGGAATGTCCGGCTATAATTTTGATTTTACAGAATTTATGCCGCGTTTATTTAACGAACACAGATGCAAAGACGTATTATGCAAACAAAAAAACTATCCAAGAAATTGTCCTCCCTGTTGTTGATGGTGCTCGTCGCCCTTTCGCTGCCAGTGTTGGCGTTGGATGATGAGAGCTACATTACTGCAGATGAACTACGCTTGCATCTTGACCCTGGCAAATTACACCTGCGCTCCTCTGCTGCGGTGATTTACGATTTACGAGACGGCCAAGTTCTGTTTGAGCGCAACGCTGACGCTCAACGTCCTGTGGCCTCGTTGACCAAATTGATGACGGCAATGGTCGTGTTGGACGCCGGGTTGCCGTTGGACGAAGAGTTGATTGTGACCCGTGCGGATCGTGATACCTTGCGTGGTTCACGTTCTCGCCTGGCGTTCGGAACTCGCCTGACACGTGAAGACATGTTGCTGATTTCTCTGGTCGCGAGCGAAAATCGTGCGGCGGCGGCGCTGGGACGCAATTACCCCGGTGGTATCAAGGGATTTGTGGCGGCGATGAACCAGAAAGCCAAGCAGTTGGGGATGATGCATACCCGTTTCGCGGACGCCACCGGGCTGGATGATGACAACGTTTCCACTGCCCGTGACCTAGTGAAAATGGTTGAGGCGTCGCAGCGTTATCCGCTGATTCGTGAGGCGTCAGTGACAGCCAAGAGCCACGTGACGGATTTACGCTCCAACTGGAAGATCGAATTCATTAACACCAATCGTCTGGTCAGACAAAAGACTTGGGACGTGGAAGTTAGCAAGACTGGCTACATCGTTCCCGCCGGCCATTGTTTGGTGATGAGCGCGATGATTGCCGATCGCCCGGTTGCGGTGGTGTTGCTAAATTCCTGGGGTAAGCAGTCTAAGTTTGGCGATGCCAGCCGAATCAAGAATTGGTTGCTGTCCACAGAAAAACGTGTGGCTCGCGCCCACGGTACGCTGGCCAGTGCCGGTTGATTGGATTACAGGTATGAAAAAGCCGCCTTTGGGCGGCTTTTTTGTTTTATGGTCAGCGGAAAGATCATGGCCAATGGCAATGCTCTGCCGGTCGGGGTTTGCCGCCCTTGGAATGGCTGGGGTGGGCGCCTGTTAATTGATTGAATTTCAAGCATAAAAATTCTATATAGGGATGGCACGAAACCTGAAATCGGATAGTTACGGAGGTGACTGATGATTCAAGGTATTCGTCACTGGGGAGATCAGCTTCCCCTGCCGGACAACGGCAAAAAGCAGCAGGCAAGCGCCTATACGCGCTCATTTCAGGCAGATTTGCTGGCCAGCATGGCATCGACTGCGCCGCAGTCAGGTCAAGCCCTGGACTCTGCGCCAAAGATGGATGGCAACGCCGTGCCGGGCTTGATGCAGGTCAATGTCGATGGCATCGAGAAGGTGTGGGCTGAGCAACTGAGAAATGGGGCGCAGTATCTCAACTTCAATCAGGCCAACGACAAGTCATCGACGTTGTCGGGCGGACTGGGCGGGATGCTGGACTTGTCCTCGCAGATTTATATGTTGCGGGCGAAGAAGAATCTGCAGCACCTGCGACAAAACGTCGGCCTAAATGATCTGATTGGTCAAAATGCCGCCGGTCCGACGGCGGGGGATGGGTTGTCGCAGTCGCTGGCAGCGATTCGTCAGCAATTACAAAACCTGGCCAAGCAGTATGATCTCACGCCAGCCCAGTTGGGTCAGAAGCTGGATTTGCAGGGCTGAAGTGTCAAGCCGCCCAGTAGCGACGAAAAACGGCTGAAACGCAGCATTGTGAGCCGTCATGACATGGCCGGAAGTCTATATTTGTGCGGTCTCGGTCTGGCGGACGGCCGCGACGACACGGTTGCGGCCGGCATTTTTGGCCGCGTACAACGCCTCGTCACAGATTTCCAGCAGTTCGGTGTAGTTTGCCAGGGGCGTCGAGAGTTGGCGCGAACTGGCGACGCCAGCACTGAGTGTAGTGCGTGCTCCGTCAATCTGGAGTGCATGAAAGGCCGTGCAGAGTCTTTCGGCGGCATGCTTGGCATCGTGAATGTTGGCATTGGGCAAAATGGCGACAAACTCTTCGCCGCCCCAGCGGAACAGCGAATCCACATTGCGGAAAGTGTGGCGCATCAGGTCGGCCAGGGCGCGAAGGAAACGGTCGCCCATTTCATGGCCGAAGTTGTCGTTGATGTTTTTGAAGTGATCAATGTCAATGCAAACGGCGCATACTTCGGTGCGGAATCGTGCGCAATAGCGCAATTCTTCTTCGAGCACCTGGGTGAGGTGGCGGCGGTTGTACAAGCCGGTCAGGGCGTCAGTAATGGTCAGGGTGCGCAGTTGTTCTTCGTTGGACTTATGGTCGCTGATATCCCAAACAAAGCCGCTCATGTGCTCTGGTGTGCCATCGCTGGCGAAACCGCAATCACCGATGCAGTGGATCCACTTGCTGTGTCCTGCTGAATGCAGTACGCGGAAGATGCTGTTAAGCATGGTGTGCTTGGTCAGGCAGTCGTTGATCTCGTTCCTGACACGGTTGCGGTCATCGGGATGGATGTACTCCAGAAATCGCTCAAGGGTAAAGTTGTTGCCGTTTCTGAGCAAAAATTCGCTGCGCTCCAGTCCGAGGATGTCGCATAGCTCGGCAGACCAGTTGACGGCGCAGCGCTGCAAATCCATGGACCACAGTCCCAGGCCGGCGGCGCGGATGGCAAAGGGCAGGGTGATGTGCTGGTTGTAGCAGCTGAACACGCTTGAATCAAAGGTGTTTTGCTGATTGAGTAGCTGACGTAGAGTCTGGTTTTCTTGCTGCAGAATGTCGATCCGTGTCTGCAGCTCTTCAAGTGTTTGCTGTGAGTTCATGGCTTTTCTTCTGTTATTTCCTTGCAGCCATGATTCGTCCTTGATACCACCACTCCATGGTCGCTCGTACCTTGGTCCTGATTACCGCTGGACCGAGGGGGGGAATTATATAGCAAAAAGCGCAGTAAAAAACCTGTTTTTAAGGGGGCATTGCCGTGACGGAGCTAAAAAAAGCCGGAAAATCCGGCTTTTTTTGTTAATTGCGGTTGTAACCCAGATTGGGCGCCAGCCACTGCTCGGTTTCCTCGACGCTGCGGCCAATGCGCTGGGCATAGTCGGCCACCTGGTCGCGGTTGATTTTGCCAACGGCAAAATAGCGCGCCTGCGGATGACCGTAGTAGAGGCCGCTGACGGCTGCGGTGGGCACCATGGCCTTGGCTTCGGTCAGCCAGATGCCGGTGTTGGCTTCGACCTGCATCAGATCCCAGATCAGGTCTTTTTCCAGGTGATCCGGGCAGGCAGGGTAGCCGGCGGCCGGGCGGATGCCTTGGTATTTTTCGTGGATCAGATAATCCAGGGTTTCTGCATCCGGCTTGGGCAGCGCAGGCTTCACGCAGCTGCAGCCGTTGCCATGCTCGGAACAGTCTTTGGTTTCATAGCCCCAGAATTCCTGACGCACGCGCAGGTGCATCAATTCGGCAAAGGCTTCGGCCAGACGATCGGCCAGGGCCTTGAGCAGGATGGCGTTGTAGACGTCTTGCTTGGCTTCAAACTCGGCGACCTTTTCGTCGCAGCCAATGCCGGTGGTGACAGCGAAGGCGCCCAGATAATCCTTGTGACCTTGGGGCGCAACGTAGTCGCTCAGGCAGTGGTTGGCCTTGCCCTCAGGCTTCTGCTGTTGCTGGCGCAGATTATGGAAGGTGGTCAGTACTTGGCGGCGTGATTCGTCGGCGTAGATTTCAATGTCATCGCCCACGCTGTTGGCCGGGTACAGGCCGACGATGCCCTTGGCGGTCAGCCATTTTTCACTGATGATTTGCTTGAGCATGGCCTTGGCGTCGGCGAACAGCTTGCGCGCCTCGTCGCCTTTTTCTGCGTCATCAAAAATATTGGGGTAGGAGCCTTTCAGTTCCCAGCTGTGGAAGAACGGCGTCCAGTCAATGTAGGAGGCGATTTCTGCCAGCGAGTAATCGTCGAAAACCTTGGTGCCGGTGAAACTTGGCGTAGTTGCGCGGTAGTTGTCCCAGTCGATGTCGGTTTTGTTGGTGCGTGCCTGTTCCAAGGTCAGCCATTCGATGGCTTTCTGACGTTTATTGAAGTTGTCACGCACTTCGTCGTAGTCGGCATTGAGCTCGGCGACAAACTTGTCGCGCAGTTCCGGTGAAATCAGACTTTGCGCCACGCCTACCGCGCGCGAGGCGTCCTTGACCCAGACGATGGGGTGATCATAGTGCGGATCGATTTTCACCGCGGTGTGCGCTTTGGACGTGGTCGCGCCGCCAATCATCACCGGCGTGGTCATGCCCAGGCGCTGCATTTCCTTGGCGATGTGGCTCATTTCCTCCAGCGAGGGCGTGATCAGGCCGGACAGGCCGATAACATCAACCTTGTGTTTCTGTGCTTCTTCCAGAATGGTGGCGGTGGGCACCATGACGCCGATGTCGATCACTTCGAAGTTGTTGCACTGCAGCACCACACCGACAATGTTTTTGCCGATGTCGTGCACGTCGCCTTTGACGGTGGCCATCAAAATCTTGCCGTTGTTTTCGCTGGCACCTTCAGCTTTTTCCGCTTCGATAAATGGGATCAAATGCGCGACGGCTTTTTTCATGACGCGCGCGGATTTGACCACTTGCGGCAGGAACATTTTGCCGGCACCAAACAGGTCGCCCACGGCGTTCATGCCGTCCATCAGCGGGCCTTCGATTACCTGAATGGGGCGTTCGAATGATAGGCGCGCTTCTTCGGTGTCTTCCACTACGAAGGTGTCGATGCCCTTGATCATGGCGTGCTCAATGCGTTTGCCTACGGGCAGGTTGCGCCACTCCAGATCTTCTTTTTTCGCCTGGGCGCCGTCACCTTTGTACTGGTCGGCGATTTCCAGCAGGCGATCGGTGGCATCAACACGGCGGTTGAGCACCACGTCTTCGACGCGTTCACGCAGTTCGGCAGGCAGGTCGTCATACACGGCCAATTGCGCGGCATTGACGATGCCCATGTCCATGCCGGCCTTGATGGCGTGATACAGGAACACCGAGTGAATTGCCTCGCGCACCGGGTTGTTGCCACGGAACGAGAATGACACGTTGGACACGCCGCCGCTGACCTTGGCGTAGGGCAGGTTCTGCTTGATCCAGCGCGTGGCTTCGATGAAGTCTACGGCGTAGTTGTTGTGTTCCTCAATGCCGGTGGCCACGGCAAAAATGTTCGGGTCGAAGATGATGTCTTCCGGCGGGAAGCCTACTTCCTTGACCAGAATGTCGTAGGAGTTTTTACAGATTTCGGTTTTGCGCGCAAAGGTATCGGCCTGACCTTTTTCATCGAAGGCCATGACCACGGCGGCCGCGCCATATTGGCGAATCAGCTTGGCGTGATGCACGAATTGTTCTTTGCCTTCTTTCAGCGAGATCGAGTTGACGATGCCTTTGCCTTGAATGCATTTGAGGCCAGCTTCGATGATTTCCCACTTGGAGGAGTCGATCATCACTGGCACTTTGCAGATGTCCGGCTCGGAGGCGATCAGGTTCAGGTAGTGAATCATCGCCGCCTTGCCGTCCAGCATCGCCTCGTCCATGTTGACGTCGATGATCTGCGCGCCGTTTTCCACCTGTTCGCGACAGACGTCCAGTGCCTTGTCGAACTGGCCTTCCAGAATCAGGCGTTTGAACACGGCCGAGCCGGTGACGTTGGCGCGTTCGCCGACGTTCACAAACAGGGAGTCTTCACCGATGTTGAACGGCTCCAGACCGGACAGGCGCTGTTCCACCGGGTTGCGGGGGATTTTGCGCGGCGCGATATCGGCAACGGTTTTGGCAATGGCGGCAATGAAGTCGGGCGAGGTGCCGCAGCAGCCGCCGATGATGTTCAGAAAGCCACTTTGTGCCCATTCCTTGATGTGGCCGGCCATGTTTTCCGGGGTGTCGTCATAGCCGCTGGGCGCCAGCGGGTTGGGCAGACCGGCATTGGGATGAGCGGACACGTAGCAATTGGCGACGCGTGACATTTCTGCTACGTACTGGCGCAGCTCTTCGGCGCCTAGGGCGCAGTTCAGGCCGATGGAAATGGGCTCGGCATGGGCCAGCGAGTTGTAAAACGCTTCGGTCACCTGGCCGGTCAGGGTACGACCGGAGGCATCGGTAATGGTGCCGGAAATCATGATGGGCAGGCTGGTGCCGCGTTCGGCAAACACGGCTTTGACGGCAAAGATCGCCGCTTTGGCGTTCAGCGTGTCGAAAATGGTTTCGATCAGGATGGTGTCGGCACCGCCGTCCATCAGGCCGCGCGTGGCTTCGCTGTAGTCGGCGACCAGTTGGTCAAACGTAACGTTGCGCGCCGCCGGGTCATTCACATCGGGGGAAATGGTGGCGGTCTTGTCCGTTGGGCCCAAAACACCGGCGACAAAGCGTGGCTTGTCCGGGGTGGTGTAGGCGTCACAGGCTTCGCGCGCCAGACGGGCGCCGGCGACGTTAAGTTCGTAGTTCAAGGATGCCAGACCATAGGCATGCAGCGTGGTGGCATTGGCACCGAAGGTGTTGGTTTCGATGATGTCGGCACCGGCGGCCAGATAGTCGCAGTGGATTTCCTTGATGACTTCCGGTTTGGTCAGCAGCAGCAGGTCGTTATTGCCCTTCAGATCCTGCGGCCAGTCGGCAAAACGGCTGCCACGGTAATCGGCCTCTGTCAGCTTGTAGCGCTGCACCATGGTGCCCATGGCACCGTCGAGGACAAGGATACGTTGTTTTAGGGCTTTTTCTAGCTGACTCATCGACCTGCAAATCCCGGAATAATCAAGATAAAGCGCGCATTTTAACACGCTTTAGCGGGATTCTTCAGGTTTCTGGCCTAGCACTGTTCCCAGGGTAGGCCCTCAAATCGCCAGCCGGCGATGCGTGAACGCTGGTGATCGTCGTTCAGCGGGCCTTCAAAGCCGCCGGAGATGTGGTAGATGTTGCGCAGGCCGCTGCTGAGCAGGCGTTCGCCGGCTTCGTGGGAGCGGCGGCCGCTGCGGCAGATCAGGATGCACATCGGCGGATTGGCTTCGCCTTCGTCGTTGGTGCCGCCCAGCATCACGCGACGTACATTGGCGGTGAAGTGAGGGTCAACAATCCAGTCGGGCTCGTCTATCCAGGGTACGCTGACTGCGCCTTTGGGGTGGCCGACGAACAGAAACTCCTGCGAGGAGCGGATGTCGATCAGTACCGCATTGGGGTTTTTTTTCAGGATGTTGAAGGCCTCGGTTGGGGCCAGTTCAATGACTTTGTCGCTCATGATGCACCGTTGTGAAAATCTGCGGCGAATGATACTCCGATACGCCGGCATCGGCAAAATCACAGGGACTGTGGTAAGCTCGCAGCGCCTATGAAAAAGTCTTCTTTTGCGCGTCGTTTGCGCCACGCCCTGCGTGAGCCGCTGGTGAAAATTCTGTTTTGGCTGCTGTGCCGTTTGCCGCTGTCGCTCAATCGACTGCTGGGAAGCGGACTGGGGCGTCTGGTGTATCGTTTTTCTGCCCATGGCCGGCATCTGGCCGAAGTCAATGTTCGGCTGTGTCTGCCTGAGTTGTCCGCAGTTCAGCAACAAACACTGCTGCGCGACAGTTTTGTCGAAGCGGGCAAGACGCTGTCCGAGCTGGGGCCGATGTGGGGCTGGCCGCTGGAGAGATTGCTGCCACTGGTGCGTGAAGTCGAAGGCAAGGAAACGCTGGACGCGGCCATTGCCCAGGGTAAAGGCGCGATCGTGCTGGCACCGCATCTGGGATCGTGGGAATTGCTGGGGCACTACATTGCTCACCACTATCCGATGACCAACATGTACCGTCCGCCGCAAATCAAGGCGCTGGAGCCAATGATGCTGGCCGGGCGGCAGCGCGCCGGAATGAAAATTGTGCCCACCGACCTGCAGGGGATTCGCGCCTTGCTCAAGGCGCTGCGCGATGGTGGCATTATCGGCATGTTGCCGGACCAGGACCCCGGTCCCGGCAATGGTCGGCTTGCGCCGTTGTTTGGTGTGCCGGCCAATACCATGACCTTGTTGTCGAAGATCGCCGGCAAGAGTGGCTCGCCGGTGTTCACCTGCTACGCCGAGCGCTTGCCCGGGGCGACGGGTTACAGGGTGGTGATTCGTCCGGCGCATGAGGACATCTACAGCACCGACGAGGACGTGGCGTTAGCTGCGCTCAATCGCGAGGTGGAGCAGGCCATCCGCGCCCTGCCTACGCAATACCAGTGGGCTTATCACCGATTTCGCGTCAGGCCGGAAGGCGAGGCGAGCATTTACTGACTTAGTGGTGTGTTCGGCTTGGTCAGCGTGGGCAGCTTGTCCAGATCAAAGGTGTTTTCTTCCAGCTTGCCGCCCATGATCGCCGGCTCAATTACCCGGCGCACCAGGTGCGGGCCGAACAACTCCATGAACCGATAGACGTACTGGCGCAGATAGCGGCCTTTACGCACCCCCAGTTTGGAAATACTGTCGTCAAACAAGTCGCTGACGTCCACCGAGCGCAACCCGGTATCGGTGCGCGGGTCGTAGGCCATGTTGCCGAGAATGCCTATGCCCAGTCCCAATTCCACGTAGTGCTTGATGACGTCACCGTCCACCGCTGACAGCACCACATTGGGTTTGAGGCGACGGATGGAAAATGCCTTGTTCATCGCGGTTCGGCCAGCGAAGGCGAAGTCGTAGGTGACAATCGGGTATTCGCTGATTTTTTGCAGCGTCAGGTTTTTCTCCGCCAGGATGGGATGGTTTAGCGGGGCGACGACGCAGCGGTTCCAGCGGTACACCGGCAGTACCAGCAGTTCGTCGTGTTCGCCCAGGGATTCGGTGGCAATGCCGATGTCGGCTTCGCCCCTGACCACCATGTTGGCAATCTCGGTGGGATTACTCTGGCGGATGCGCAGCTGTACCTTGGGGAATTCCTTGACGAACGCCGCAATGGTGCTGGGCAGGGCGTAGCGGGCCTGGGTATGGGTGGTGGCGATGGTCAGGGTGCCGCGATCCTCGTGTTTCAGATCCTCACTGACCTCGCGGATGGCGTCGACTTTCAGCAGGGCTTCCTCGGCCAGGCGCAGCACCTCGTGGCCGGCAGGGGTTAGCTCAATGATGCGCTTGCCGTGACGGACGAAAATCAGGCTGCCCAGCTCCTCCTCCAGCAGCCGGATTTGGGTGCTGACGCCGGGCTGGGTGGTATGCAGCTTGTCGGCGGCCTGAGAGATGTTGAAATCACATTTGGCGACGGTGCTGATGTATTGCAGCTGTTTTAATTTCATGTCCCTTATTCCAAAAACAGATATGTAAATCAATAATCATTATTTCTATTTATAAGCGCAAGCGACTAAAGTTGCAATACTCCCCAGCTCCAAGCCGGATGCTCCTGGCGGGGGAGTGTTGAAGCGTCCTCATGTTGGTGATCATGGAGGCAGCCACGCGGGGCGGATGGTCCCCCGCCGGGCAAGATGGATTTGCTGGTTCGCCCAGCCTTGCCTGGTTGATGCCACCGCCTTTTCCATGGTCACCAATATTTAAGGCGCGTTCGGGTCGGAATGCGGACGAATTAAGTTGGCCGCACAGCTTGCGGTGAGGAATGAATCGATGAAATTGAGTGTTGGAATCAGCGCCTATTTAAATAATTTTTCTCAGCCGCTGGCGGCAGATATAGGTCTGCACGGATTTATGAAACAGATGTACGGCAAGCTGGTACCGTTTTATCGCCTGCGCCTGGGTGGCGAATGCGCGGCCAACAATGCTGGCCTGACTTTGCTGGGGCCGGAAATTCCGGTGGTGCGCGCACGTGCCGCCATTGCCCGCATTGAACACACCTTCGAGGCGGACGCCGCCAGCGATGAGGCATTTACCGACTGGGTTTGCCGCAAGCAGTTACCATTTTTTACCGAACTGCTGGATGACTTTCTGCAGGTGTCGCCGTCAGACCTGACGGAGTTGTTGGCAGATTTTGCTGGCAAGCAGGATTTCGCCGCGATCATGCTGGATTCCATGGGGCGCGATGCCCAGCAAAATCCGATTGCCGCACTGCTGGACGAGGCGCGCAGTGAACAACAATTTCGCAATACCTTGCTGAGTGCGGGTGAGTTGTCGCAGGTGCTGGTATGCAATGAAAATGTGTTGGATCTGGTGGCCAAGGCGGCCATCCAGTCACGCGGTGGTGTGCGAGTCATCGAGGGCGGTTTGGCATTACCGCTGGCCAGAGCGCTGCCTGATCGCCGTGATTTGGTCAATGTCTTCACCCAGTTGCATCATCAGTTGCAGGGCGAAAAAACTCAACCGCAGTTGTTGGCGCTGAGTGAGCAGGTGGACCGCTGGGTGGATGAGGTTCGGGAGGCCAGTGCATTGCCTTTGGAGAAAGATTTTTCGGCGGATGTGGATTTGTCCGCAGATTCAGCGCCGGTGGCGTTTTTGAAATTAAAGCAGCGTTTGCTGAGCGGTAATGCTATTCAATCAGTGCGTTTGGCCAGTGTCGATGATGCGGCGATAATTGTGTCTGGTTTGAAAGCCATGGGTGTTGAGCTGGTTGTGCGTGAGCAGGCCCAGCACTCGCCGCAGCAGGTGTTGCTGGTGAGCAAGGATGGTTTGAAACTGTCCACAGATGCGCGGCATTAACACCTCCTCCCCTGTTTAAGTCCGCGCTATTTTAGGCTCATCAATGATGAGCCTTTTTTATTTCCCGTGCTGGATGCGTGGCCAGTATTGATCAAATTTGAATTGCGGACTGTGTTTTTGCACGTGGCATTGGGCGCATCGATCGCTGGCTTTCCAGTCGTGGTTGCTGGTTTTGGTTTGGCCGCCGCTGTTGACGTGTGCTTTGGCGGCGCCATGACAGTTTTCACACTGCACGTGCATCATGTCTTCGGTGAGCATGGGGTCGAGGAATCCGCCGGGTTTATCCAATCCCAGTACATGACAGCCGACGCAGTCCGGGTCGTAACCTTTTTCCACGTCCATCAGTTTGTAGTACGCCTCGGCATGTTTGGATTTTTGCCAGGTTTCGTATGCGCTGCGGTGGCAGCTTTGACAGGCTTGTGCGCCGGCAAACAGTTTGTCGCTGTCTTTCAGGTTTTTCTGTTTGGCAATTTTTGCTTTGAAAAATTCGGCAGCGGCATTGTTGTAGGCGACATACCAGTCGTGCATGCGCGGTGCATCGGCGATGGTGTTGGGCATGGCGATGACGTCATGCTTGAAACTGAGAACGCGGCCATTGCTGATTTGTAATTCCAGTCGACCCAGGCGCATACCGCGTGAACCCGGTTGCAGCACGATGGTGTCGCCGATTTTTTGTGGCTCGCCGTAGATTTCGTAATTGGCCTTGATGATCAACAGATCAATCAGCGCCAGTGGCAGAATTTTTTTCGCCTCGTCCAGCGTCAGTGTGCTGGCAACCAGGGTGAGCTGCTGTTGCTGGCGTGCTTGCTGTAGCTGTTGGCTCAATCGGTTGATTGCCGCGCTGCTGGCATCGACCGGCGTGTTGTCTACCGTACTGTGCTCGGCTGGACTCATCCACTGGAAAAAACGCAGACTGGTATCGCCTTTGCGAATATCGCGAAATGCAGGGATGTCACTGATTTGGCTGTTGCTGACAGTCCAGGGCAATTTGGCTTGTTGCATAAACGGCGCGCCGAATGCCAGGTCGTTGTGCTGTACGCCGATTGCGTCATAGTTCAGTGCGGCAAAGCCTTTGAAAATGTATTCGCTTTTATTTTTGTCTTGCGGCGCTTCGTTGACTATCAGGCCGCCAGCGGACAGCAGAAAAAATGGCGAATTTTTTTCGCGTAATTCGTCGAGGACGGTGACGCGACGCAGGATGCCGCCAAAGTTGCCGGTTTCGGAGCAACCACACGGCTCAAGTTCGCCATCAAGATTGCCCGAATAAATGACGGTGGCGGTTTGTGCCTGGGCAGTGGCGGCAGCCCAGAAAAACAGCAGGCCGGTAATGAGCCTGAAAGCGATTTTCATGGGCTGCTCCTCGCGATTATTCTCTGCCTAACCAGTCCTGCGGCTTGAGGTAGGTGTCATACAGTTCGGCTTCGGCGGTGCCAGGAGTGGGGCTCCAGTTGTAGCGCCATTTCACCAGCGGTGGCAGTGACATCAGGATGGATTCGGTGCGACCACCGGTTTGCAGGCCGAAAATCGTGCCACGGTCATACACCAGATTGAATTCCACATAGCGGCCACGGCGGTACAACTGGAAATCACGTTCGTGCTCGCCAAAAGCGTCGTTTTTGCGACGATTCACAATCGGACGATAGGCTTTGATGTAGTGATCGCCGACGCTGCGCATGAAGGCAAAACTTTGCTCAAAGCCTTCCTCGTTCAGGTCATCGAAAAATAAACCTCCAACGCCGCGAGTTTCGCCGCGGTGTTTCAGATAAAAATACTCGTCACACCATTTTTTGTACTTGTCGTAGACATCGCCACCAAACGGATCACAGGCGGCCTTGGCGGTTTGATGCCAGGAAACCACGTCTTCGCGCACTGGATAGTAGGGCGTCAAATCAAAGCCGCCGCCAAACCACCAGATGGGATCTTCGCCGTCTTTTTCAGCGATGAAAAAACGCACGTTGGCGTGCGAGGTGGGAATGCGCGGATTTTTTGGGTGAATCACCAGCGACACGCCCATAGCCTGAAAGCTGCGACCCGTCAGTTCGGGGCGATGCGCCGTGGCTGAGGGGGGCAGGTTGCTGCCGGAAACGTGGGAAAAATTCACACCACCTTGTTCAAACACTTTGCCGTCGGTCAGTACGCGGGTGCGGCCACCGCCGCCCAGGCCGGTAGTGCGGCTCCAGTTGTCTTCGAAAAATTTGCCGCCGCCGTCTTCGGCCTCCAGTTGGGCGCAGATGTCATCCTGCAGGGCGAGCAGATAATTTTTGACTTGTTCGATGTCGGGAAGGCTCATTTTAGTCCTCAAATTTTTCTGTAATTATTATTCGTGGTGCGAAAGGGTACACAACTTTGGCGATGACTTCGATCCTGTACAAGAAACTTTATCCGTAGGGTGTACCCCGAGGGCATAAACGCTGCGCGCACCAGAGCACAAGTTTTGGTAAAAACACTGCTCTGAGTATTGTTCCTACCTATGTTTAAAGTTGCAGCCAAGGTTAGTGTTCATTTTTCTTATGTTGCTCTGGTGCGCGTGGCGCACCCTACGTTTTACATCCTTAATATTTTTCCGGTCAGCGCGTCGCGGATCTGGCTGGGTTTGGCTTTTCTGTTGACCTCGCCGTGGATGACCAAATCCACCAGTCCGCCCAGCTGTTTTTCCACTTGCAGTGCACAGCGCGCAGGCGTCAGGCCGCTGAGATTGGCACTGGTGGAGACTATCGGACCCCCGAATGCGCGGCAGAGTTCAGCCGCCACCGGATGCGCGGTGACACGCACCGCCACGCCTTCGTGAGCGCCAGTGATCCACTCGGGCAAATCGTCGTTGGCCGGCAAAATCCAGGTGTGGGGGCCGGGCCAGCTGGGCTGGATGCGGGCCATGACCTGGGCATCGACCGGGCGCAGCCAGGGTGACAACTGGTTGAAGTCGGCGGCGATCAGGATCAGGCCCTTTTCCAGTGGGCGCCGTTTGACTTCCAGCAGGTTGAGCACGGCGGCTTCGTCAAACGGATCGCAGCCCAGACCGAAGACGGCCTCGGTGGGATAGGCGATCAGACCGCCGTCACGGAGTACCTGAGCGGCGATGCGAGCTTGGAACGGTGCGAGGGACATCGCGTCAGACCTGTTTGCGAGCTGGGTTGAAACCGGTTGTTGAGCGGTAGCTCAGGCGAGGGTTTCGTGGTTGAGGAATTGCCATGGGGACTTTCTAATTCCTGTTGAAATTGTTGTATCAAAACGATGGAGCATTCTCCCATAAGGAAGCTGGCAGGGCAAAAATCGTTGTGCGGATTGCAAATTCGATCGAGTGGGGGAGGGGCGGACGCCGCTAATGGCGTCCGCAGGAAAATCAAGCAGTGCGATGTTTGCGGCCTAGACCCATGCCAGCCAGTCCAAGTGTGAGCAGGAGCAGTGCTGTTGGCGCTGGAACCTCTCTGCTGACGTCGCAGGCGGCCAGATTGCCGCAAATCACGCCACCGCCACCCTGGCCACCGCCGGTTTCCGGATAGGATGCTCCCGCTGTGCCTTCCAGTGTGGTGTAAAACAGTAGCGTTCCTGACTTGTTGGCGTGGAAGCTGATGTCGGTATTGGGCCACAGCAGGGAGTATGTCTCCAGTGATTGCTTGTCACCTTGTTGGGCAGTAACTTCGTGGCTGACTTTGAGTAGAGAAACCGCTTCTGAACCCAGTTCGTACCACGCTATCTCGAAGGTGAATCTGGCAGCAGCCAATTCGCCAGTCAGATCGGTGAGTGCGTCGACGCGCGAAAACTGCTTGGCGAAGTTAATGTTGATAGTTCCGCCACCCATGTCCTCGCCGTAATTTCCAAAAACGATGTCCATGAAGGAGTGGCCTTGATACCACGCCATGGAATTTCCATTTGCGGAGCCATCGCCGGCCACGCCAAACAATGCCAGTGTGCTGGTGAAGCTTCCGTCCGTGTGGGCGCTCTGGCTGCCATTGGTGAATTCGGTGTGAGTACCGTTGCCAGCCATTGCAGGGGTGAGGGTGGTGTTGCTGTTGTAGATACTGGTGCCTACTCCGGTGTCGGAGCTCGCCGTGACATCGGCATCGAGTTCTCCCCAGATTGAGTAGCTGGCCGTCGCCATGGCAGGCAGTGCTGTTAGTGTCATGACGCTGCCTAGGAGGGCAGGCGCCAGTGAGCGGATTACTGTTGTGATTTTGTGCATGGTTGTTCTCCTGAAAAACATCATTGTTCCGGGAGAATGAAAATTCCCTCGGCTATGCGGGGAATTTTACCGCTGGCGATTTGCAGCGAATATCACCCGCAGGGGGGATGCTGCGGATCAGAAAGTGTGGGTGGAGTGAGTGAGAAGTTGCTTGAGTAGTTCTTCGCGATTGCTGACGTGAAGCCGCAAATAAAGCTGGCGCACATGAGTGGTGATGGTGTGAGGGCTTTGGCCGAGCCTACGGGCGATTTCTTCGCGTCCCAATCCTTGGGTTAGCAACAGGCCAATTTCTTTCTGTTTGCTGCTGAGAGGGCTTTCCTGTAGTCGCTGCCAGAGTCGCAGGGGTAGCGGCAGGTGATGTTGCACCTGGATGGAGATCATCGGCTTGCTTTCAGGCGCAGGGTTGCTGCGCAGCCAAGTGGCACGTAGGGTGAAGTGTCCCCAGAGGGTGCGCAGGCGCAGGGCAGGCGGGGCAGGTTTCTCTTCCGGGTGGTTCAGTTTGCGCAGCAGCTGTGCCACGATTTCCTCAAATTTCGGTGTTGCGTTGTGACCGGTGCGTAGCGGTACCTTGATCATGTGGTTGAGAAACTGTTGGCCTTCCGCATCGCAGTATTCGACGCCGGCGCTGGGAGTGACCACGATCTGGCCAAACTCGCCATCGGTGAGCTGGTCATAGCCGGGATGGCTGTTGTCAGCACTGACCGCGTGGCTGATCAGCGGGAGTAGCTGCTGGATCAGGGATAGCTCATTCTCGCTAAAGTCCGGGTCTTGTCGGGAGCGGCAGAAGTGGAACAGTCCCGTGGCGCGCTGGCCGTCATGGGTGGCAGCGCGGGTGAAGTGGTAAATGCCGATTGGGCGGTGGACCTCATCGTAGGCAGAGGAGTTGTGGTAGCGCCGGGCATAGCGCTGACTGTAGTTGATGACGGACTCGGTACCGCTCAGGAAATCGCGGGTGGTAGGACCGTATTCGGCCTCGGTGCCATTGATGACGACGTCGAGGCAGCGCTGCTGCAGTTCGAGCGGAAAGTCGGCTCCGGTGTGGTAATAATCGACGGTGTTTCCGTTGCCATTGGTCCACTGGAAACTGACCATAATGGTTGGAATATTGTTCTCGACCTCGCGGATGAGATGGGGCATCAGCTCCCGTGAGTTGACGCCCAGACAGCAGAGTTGGTGAAAATCCTTGATGAAACGCGCATTGCTCATCGTTGTCCCTGGCCGGCGGCGATATGAGTGCAGGGTGTATTTTAACCCTGCTCAATGTGCTGTTTCTAGCCGGGGAGCGGAGAAGAGTTACTTACCCTTCTCGCGGTCGATGGCGCGATAGCCGATGTCGCGGCGCATCAACAGACCCTTCCAGCGGATCTTGTCGGCCAGCTGGTAGGCTTTGCGCTGGGCTTCACCAACGCTGTTGCCCAGTGCGGTGGCGCACAGTACGCGACCACCGGCGGTGACCACTTCGCCGTTTTGGCTGGTGGTGCCGGCGTGGAAAATTTTGGCATCGGCGGTATCGGCACCATCCAGGCCGCTGATGACGTCGCCTTTGGCGTAGTCGCCGGGGTAGCCGCCAGCGGCCAGCACCACGCCCAGCGCAGCACGGGAATCCCAGTTGGCGGTGGCGCTGTCCAGTTTGCCGTCCAGTGCCTGGTTGCACAGGGCGACCAGATCCGATTGCAGGCGCATCATGATCGGCTGGGTTTCGGGATCGCCGAAACGGCAGTTGTACTCGATGACCTTGGGCGCGCCGCTGGCGTCTATCATCAGGCCGGCGTAGAGAAAACCGGTGTAGGGATTGCCTTCGGCGGCCATGCCGCGCACGGTGGGCATGATGACTTCGTGCATGACGCGGTCGTGCACCTCAGCGGTGACCACGGGTGCAGGGGAATAGGCTCCCATGCCGCCGGTGTTGGGGCCGGTGTCGCCGTCGCCGACGCGTTTGTGATCCTGGCTGGTGGCCATGGGCAGGACGTTTTTGCCGTCGACCATGACGATGAAGCTGGCCTCCTCGCCGTCGAGGAATTCCTCGATCACCACGCGTGAGCCGGCGTTGCCAAAGGCGTTGCCGGACAGCATGTCGCGGATGGCCTCTTCGGCTTCGCCCAGGGTCATGGCGACGATCACGCCTTTGCCGGCGGCCAGACCGTCAGCCTTGACGACAATGGGAGCGCCCATTTTGCGCACATAGGCGATGGCTGGTTCGATTTCGGTGAAATTCTGGTAGGCGGCGGTGGGAATGTTGTGTCGCGCCAGAAAATCTTTGGTGAACGCCTTGGAGCCTTCCAGCTGGGCGGCACCCTTGGTGGGGCCGAAGCAGCGCAGGCCGGCGGCGCGGAAGGCATCGACTACGCCGATGACCAGTGGTGCCTCAGGACCGATGATGGTCAGGGCGATGGCGTTGTCACGGGCGAAGGCGACCAGTTTGTCGATGTCGGTTACACCGATGGCGAGGTTCTCCAGTTTGGGTTCGCGGGCAGTGCCGGCATTGCCGGGGGCGACAAAAACTTTGCTTACTTCGGGGGATTGTGCGGCTTTCCACGCCAGGGCGTGTTCGCGACCACCGCTGCCAACGACCAGTATTTTCATGACAACTTCGCTCTCTATGCTTGTTCGGTGTAAAGAATGGGTCGAATGATACCGGAAAACCGCCGGGATGTCCCCCGGCTGGACTGGGCGGTAATTTCACTGAAAATCAAGCGGGTATGCCGCTTGTCGAGGTGGATTGGTTGAAAAAACAGCGGCCTGTTGCCGATAGTTGAGGGTGAGTCCTCGCTTTTTGGAGAAAGCCTGATGAGCAAATGGTTGGAAGGGGAGAAAAAATCCGGTTTGGCCCCCACCGGTCCGCAGATCAAGAAAGACCCGATGTATATGTTGCTGCGTGAGGGAAAGATTCAGGATTTCAATAAGTTGAGGTCAATGGGGAAAGCCTGTGATCTTACCAACTGCGATTTTCGCGGTATGGATTTACAGGGTATGATCGCGACCGGCCTGGATTTTTCCGGCAGCTATTTTCGTTTGGCGGATCTGCGCGGAATCGATTTTACCAAAGCGATCATGGAAGGATGTAGCGTGCACGAGGCGAAAATTTCCGGCGCGTATTTCCCCAAGGAATTGAGCTCGGATGAAATCACCATGTCGCTGATTCGCGGTACGCGGATGCGCTACGGCTGCTAGACGTTAGCAGCTGGCCGGTTCTGCCAGGAACTGGCGCCAGTCAAAATTGGCATCGGCGACTGCCAGGAAATCGGGATTGAGCAGCGTTTCGCGGGTGTTGTAGCGCAACGGCTGCAAATTCATGTCGGTGAGCTGGCCACCAGCTTCTTCGACGATGATTTGCGCAGCGGCGGTGTCCCATTCCGAGGTGGGGCCAATGCGGGGGTAAATGTCAGCCTTGCCTTCGGCAATCAGGCAGCTTTTGAGCGCGCTGCCCATGGTTAGCAGTTGGTAGTCGGGTAGGCGGCTCAGAAATTCCAGGGTGCGACGATCGCGGCGGGAGCGGCTGCTGGTGGTAACGACCAGTTGCTTGGGTTGTAGCTGGCGGCCATAAATGCGTTCCGCCGGTTGGTCGCGTTTCTGCCGGTAGGCGCCCAGTCCCTTTTGGGCATAGTAAAACGTACCGCTGACCGGGGCGTAAACCAGGCCAAAGACCGGGCGGTTTTTTTCCACCAGCGCAACATTCACTGAAAATTCGCCGGTTTTACGGATAAATTCCAAAGTTCCATCCAGTGGGTCAATGAGCCAGTAGCGTTTCCACTGGCGGCGGGTGGACAGCGGAATCAGTGGTGATTCTTCCGACAAAATCGGCAGTTGTGGTGCCAGGTCGTGCAGGGTGCTGACCAGCAGCTGATGGGCAATTAGATCGGCGTCGGTGACCGGGGTGGTGTCTTGCTTGTGGGAAATTTCATACGGACCTTGATAAACTTCCAGAATGGCCTCGCCCGCCTGTCGGGTGATCTGCATCAGGGCAGTGAGCAAGGTTTGCTGAATCATGGACGGGGCCTCATCAGGTCGCGGGCCATGAACAGGGCTGCGATGCTGCGCGCTTCGGTGCATTCCGGGTGTTGCAGCAGCTCGTGAAGGTTCTCCAGCGACCACGGCACGACATCAATGTCTTCTGGCTCGTCGCCGTCCATGCGTTGCGGAAACAGGTCGGTGGCCAGCACGATATGGGTTTCGTGGTTGAGGTAGCTGGGGGCGATGCTGAAACTCTTGATGTGCAGGAGTTGACGAGCACCGTAGCCCACTTCTTCCATGATCTCGCGGTTGGCGGCCTCGAGGATGGATTCGCCCTGTTCCAGTCGGCCCTTGGGCAGGGCCAGCTCATAGCGCTGCACGCCGGCGGCGTATTCGCGGATCAATAGCACAGTGTTGTCATCTAGCATGGGAACTACCAAAACTGCTCCTTTGCTGTTGCTGCACAGGCGTTCAAACTGGACTTCCACGCCATTGCTGAATTGGAGATCCAGCGTTTGAATATGAAAAAGTCGCGATCGAGCAATCGTCTGTTCGCGCAAAATTTTGGGTGCTAGACGTGCCATAGGCGGTTTCCTGTGGTTAGAACGGGCGAACGACAACCAGGATGATTATGCCGAACAGCAGTAGCACCGGAAATTCGTTGAACCAGCGATAAAACACATGGCCACGACGATTGGTTCCTTTACGGAACGAAACCATGATTTTGTAGCAGTATGCGTGGTAGCCAATCAGCAGAAATATCAGGGTTAATTTGGCGTGCAGCCAGCCCGAGCCGCTGGCCAGTGCAGCGCCGTAACTGACGAGCATCCAAGTGCCCAGTAGGGCGGTGAGAACAGCACCCATGGTCATGATGGCAAACAGCTTGCGCTCCATCACCAGATAACGCTGATGCATATCCTCTGAGGTGTTTTCCATGGCGTGGTAGACAAACAGGCGCGGCAGATAGAACAGACCGGCAAACCAAGTGACCATGAACGCGACGTGAAAGGCCTTGACCCAAATCATGCAAAACTCCGTATGGCGCGAAAGGCGCGGTTGGGTCCCGGATCGGGACGGCTGTCTAGAATAGCACAGGTGAGGGGTGGGGCCGAAGCGTACCCACCAACAGGGGATAGTGCGGGCGGCTTTCCTGTGGTAGAAAGCCCCCTGAATTTTTGTTGGGAAGTGGCGCGCAATGGTGGTGTGTGGTGGCTGAGGTGGATTTGAACGAGATTTTGCTCGAATGGGGGCTGTGGGGATTGTTTCTCAGCGCCTTCATGTCCTCAACCCTGGCGCCAGGCGGCTCAGAGTTGGTGTTGGCCTATCTGCAGCACCAGGAGCTGCACTCAACGTGGGCACTGTGGCTGGTGGCAACATCGGCTAATACCTTGGGCGGTTGGACCTCCTGGTGGGTGGGCTGGTGGCTGGCGCGGCGTTTTCCCTGGCGTCGTCTGGAGCGGCCGGCATATCAGACGGCGCTGACGCGGGTGCGCCGCTGGGGGAGTCCGGTGCTGCTGCTGTCGTGGGTGCCGATCATCGGTGATCCGCTGTGCGTGGTTGCTGGCTGGTTGCGGCTCAATGTCTGGGCATGTTTGCTGTTCATCGCGATTGGCAAAGGCGCGCGCTATGCCCTTGTTCTTGCTATAATGTGAGCTCATGTCGAAAAAAGTACTCCGCCTTCCTCTCAATCAACGTGGTCGCGACTATGTGGTCGGCGATATCCATGGTTATTTCAGTCTGCTGGAAGTCTTGCTGGATCATGCCGGGTTCGATTCTCGGGTCGATCGGCTGATTTGCGTCGGCGATTTGATCGACCGTGGCCCGGAAAGCGAAAAGGCGATTGAGTATCTCCAGCAGCCCTGGCTGTACACGGTCAAGGGCAATCACGAAGAATTGTTGATGCGTGCCGCCGGGCCATTTCGCTCGGTAGACGGCAGTTTTGATCTGTGGATGCGTGTCGGCGGCGAATGGGCGCTGGACGCGGATTCTCGCCTGCTGGATCGCATGCGGGCGCTGGTTGATCCGCTGCCCCTGGCCATTGAGGTGGAAACGCCACGAGGCCGGATCGGGGTGGTGCATGCCGACGTGCCGCAGGGAATGAGCTGGGATGAGTTGCTGGTTGGGCTGGAGCAGGACAAACTCAAATCCGAGCAAATGCGCGAGCTGCTTTGGTCGCGGGATCGCTACAAGCGCATGAAAAGCGGTGAGCTGGCACCGACCTCGCCACAGGCTGTGGTGACCGGGGTGTATCGCGTGTTTGTCGGCCATAGTATTGTGCCCGGCATCAGTCAGATGGGTAACGTTTGTTTTATCGATACCGGCGTTTCCTGGGAAGGCTCACTGAGCCTGATAAACCTGCACACAGAACAGGTGTTTAGCATTCCGGTAAAAGCCTGAAACGGCGCGCTTTCCGTGCTACAATGGCATCCTTTTTTTACGCTGCCAAGGTTTGATTTTTGCCCATGCGCATTCGCGAAATTCCCTACAATTACACCTCATTTTCCGACCGAGAAATCGTCATTCGCTTTTTGGGCGAGGACATGTGGCGCGTGCTCAACGAGCTGCGCGGCACCCGTCGCACCGGTCGATCGGCACGCATGCTGTTCGAGGTGTTGGGGGATATGTGGGTTATCACGCGCAATCCTTACATCCAGGACGACCTGCTGGAAAACGAAAGCCGCAATAAGGCGCTGGTCGGTGCATTGCACCATCGTCTGGACCAGATCGACTTGCGCGCCAACGAAAATGAACTGACGCGCAAACTGGTCGGTGCGGCGCGCTTGGCAGTGACTGAATTTGAAGCCTGGTTTGCGCGGCAGATGGTGCTGCGCGCCGAGGCCAGCAAGCGGCTGGGGCGCATCACCCGCAAGGACAATATCGATTTTGGTGGTTTGGCGCGCGTATCTCATGTGACCGACGCGACCGACTGGCGGGTGGAATTCCCGTTTGTGGTCATTACGCCGGACAGCGAAGAAGAAATGGCGCTGGTGGTCAAAGAGTGTATTGCGCTGGGGCTGACCGTGATTCCTCGCGGCGGCGGTACCGGCTACACCGGCGGTGCGATTCCGCTGGTGTCCGAATCGGCGGTGGTTAATACCGAAAAGCTGGAAGGTCTGGGCAAGGTCGAGACGCGTCGTCTGGAAGGCGTGGATCGCGACGTTGCTACGGTGCGTGCTGAAGCCGGTGTAGTGACACGACGCGTGGCCGAGGTCGCCGAAGCGGCGGGTTGTGTGTTTGCGGTCGATCCTACTTCGCAGGATGCGTCCACCATTGGCGGCAACATCGCGATGAATGCCGGCGGCAAAAAAGCCGTGCTGTGGGGTACGGCGCTGGACAATCTGGTTTCCTGGCGGATGGTGACGCCCGATGCCGAGTGGCTGGAGGTCGAGCGCATCAATCACAACCTGGGCAAGATTCACGATCAGGCGCAGGTGACGTTCCGTATTACCCGCTATCAGGCTGATGGCAAAACGCGTAAAGGCGAACCGGAAATTCTGCAAATGCCGGGTCAGGCATTCCGCAAACTGGGTCTGGGCAAAGATGTTACCGACAAATTCCTCGGTGGTTTGCCTGGCGTGCAAAAAGAAGGCTGTGACGGTTTGATTACCTCCGGTGTGTTTGTGCTGCACCGTATGCCCAATTTTACCCAAACCGTCTGCATGGAATTTTTTGGCTACGACGTTGGCAATGCCGTACCGGCGATAGTTGAAATTAACGATTATTTGCAAAAGCATCCCACGGTTGTGTTGGCCGGTCTGGAACACTTGGACGAGCGTTACGTCAAGGCAGTGAAATACGCCACCAAGGCAGCGCGTCGCGAACAGCCCAAGATGGTGTTGATTGCGGATATCTCCGGCGATGTTGAAGCCGATGTGGCCGAGGCTGTGGCGCACGTGGTGGCGATGATTCAGCGCCGCGATGGTGAGGGCTTTGTCGCCATCAGTCCGGAGGCACGGCGTCGTTTCTGGCTGGATCGCAGTCGTACCGCAGCCATTGCTGCGCACACCAATGCGTTCAAGATTAACGAAGACGTGGTGATTCCACTGTCGCGACTGGCAGAATATTCTCGCGGTATTGAGCGCATCAATATCGTCCAGTCTATTCGCAATAAAATTAAAATTCTCGATGCGGTGTTTGGCTTCATCGACGAGGATTGGCAGGAGCTGCTGCGCAAGAACAAGGAATATCTGGCCAGCGCCGAAAGCGATGTGATTCTGGAGCAGAAAAAAATCGCCGCCAAAGCGCGCATGACCGAAGTGCGCAATCGCTGGCAGACGTTTTTGGAAAAACTGGATGCACCAGCGCGAGATCATTTGCCGCATTTGTCAGAGCGTACCCAGCAGGCAATGCGCGAGGGTGATACGCTGCTTGATCTGCTGTTGCGTCGTGATTTGCGCGTGTCCTATCGCAACAGTATTGAATCGCCGCTCAAGGAAATTTTTGCCGGTCGAGAGCAGGAATTGGTGCGGGCGAAATTTGACGAAATTCATCAGCAGATTCGCACCAGTCGCCTGTTTGTGGCCACCCACATGCATGCGGGCGATGGCAATGTGCACACCAATATTCCGGTGCATTCCAACGATTACGAAATGCTGCAAACCGCCGATCATGTGGTCGATGAAATCATGGCGCTGGCAACGTCGCTTGATGGCGTGATTTCCGGCGAGCATGGTATTGGGATCACCAAAATTCAGTACATGGACGATAAAAGTCTGGATGCGTTCGCCAGTTACAAAGCCAAGGTTGATCCGAAAGGACATTTCAACAAAGGCAAGTTGATGCGCGGCGCGGATCTGGCCAATGCCTATACGCCATCGCTGCGCTTAGTTCAGCAAGAAGCGCTGATTCTGGAAGAAAGCGAACTGGGCGCGCTCAATGATGATATTCGTCATTGTTTGCGTTGTGGCAAGTGTAAGCCGGTGTGTACCACGCACGTGCCGCGCGCCAATCTGTTGTATTCGCCACGCAATAAAATTCTGGCCACGGGCTTGATCATCGAAGCGTTTTTGTACGAAGAACAAACGCGTCGCGGTATTTCCCTGCGTCACTTTGACGAAGCCAATGATGTGGCCGATCACTGCACCGTGTGTCATCGCTGTGTGACGCCATGTCCGGTCAATATCGATTTTGGTGATGTGACGGTACGGCTGCGTAATATTTTGAATAATCGCGGTCAGAAGTCGAAGAATCTTGGCTCGGCACTGGCGATGAGTTACCTGAACGTGACTGACCCGACCGCGGTTCGTATCATGCGCAAAGGTATGATTGAGTGGGGAGCCAAAGGGCAACGACTGGCGCATTCGGTGTTGAAAACCACCGGCATGCTCAAGCAAAACAAGCGTCCGGAAGGCACCACTGGCAAGACGCCATTGCCAGCACAGGTTATCAACTTCTTCAAAAAACCGATGCCGGCAAATATTCCGTCGCAAACCATGCGCGGTTTGCTGGAAGTGGAAGACAGCAAAACGGTGCCAATTCTGCGCGATCCAGCGAAGGTCACCGATGACAGTGATGCGGTGTTTTATTTCCCCGGCTGCGGTTCGGAGCGTCTGTTCAGTCAGGTCGGCTTGGCGACGCTAGCGATGTTGTACGAGGTTGGTGCGCAGACGGTATTGCCGCCGGGCTATTTGTGCTGCGGTTATCCGCAATCTTCTGGTGGCGACGATGCCAAAGGTCGACAGATCAGTACGGAAAATCGCGTGCTGTTCCATCGTGTCGCCAATACGCTGAATTATCTGGACATCAAAACAGTAATTGTTTCCTGCGGTACCTGCATGGATCAGTTGCTGAAATACGAATTTGAAAAAATATTCCCTGGCTGTCGTTTGCTGGACATTCACGAATACTTGATGGAAAAGGGTGTGAAACTCGACGGTGTTGCCGGTGTGCAGTACATGTATCACGAGCCCTGTCACACGCCGATGAAAACCCATAATTCAATTACCGTGGCGCAGAACCTGCTGGGCAACAAGGTAAGTTTGAATGACCGCTGCTGCGGTGAAGCCGGTACTTTCGCAACTGCCCGTCCGGATATTGCCGCCCAGGTTCGGTTCCGTAAGCAGGAAGAACTGATCAAAGGGGTTGAGCAGTTGACCGGCGAGAGCAAGGCCAAAAAAGGCAATGTAAAACTGCTGACCTCGTGTCCGGCTTGTGTGCAGGGCCTGTCGCGCTATCAGAACGATACCGGCATGGAAACCGATTACATTGTTGTAGAGCTGGCGAACAAACTGCTCGGCGATAATTGGCAGCCGCAATTTGTTTCAAAAGTGAAAAAAGATGGCATCGAAAAGGTGCTTTTGTAGTAGATATTGATTTTTGGCCATGCTTCGCGCCGCCTGATCCGTTGGGGGGCGACGTTTGTTGGTATGCTTGTCTAAGAGGAATAGGCTGATACCCTTCGGGGAGAAAGAGGCGCTCAGCGCATGGATTTGTACATAAACGATTGTGAAGTGGATGTTGATGCCAGCGAACAGATAATCAAGGTGACTTGGGGCGCAGAGCTGAGTTTTGATTTGGCGTGCAGCTTTATTCTTTCGTTTAATCTTCACAAAATCTACCCAAGCTTTGGTGTGCTGCTCGATTTTCGCCAGGTAAGGATGATGAGCGTACTTATTCATGATTTGATGCGTTTGTCGGAAGTGGCTGCCAAGGTGTTTGATGCACAGGACAGCTCCCGTCCCACGGCGTTTTTGGTGGCTGACACGATGCAACAAGAGCGAGCCACTCAGTACATCGAGTTGCGGCGTACCATTTCACCGTTGGACCTGCAATTTGCCTGTTTTAGAGATAGTGCCGAGGCTGTTAACTGGCTACGCGCTTGCCGATAAATGACTGCATGATGGATTCTCTTCTTTGTTGTCCGCTGGATGGACAACCTCTTGTTTTGCAAAACAACCAGTGGTGTTGTCCGCAGGGACATAGTTTTGATGTGGCCCGGCAGGGTTATGTGCATTTGCTGCCGGTTCAGGAAAAACGCAGCCTGGATCCCGGTGACAGTAAGGAAATGGTGGCTGCCCGGCGGGCGTTTTTAGATGCGGGCTTTTACCAACCCCTGGCGCAAAAAATCACCGAAATGGTTGTGCCGTGTTTGTCGACAGGGTCGCGCTTGCTGGATGCAGGGTGTGGTGAGGGTTACTACCTCGATTTTGTTGCAAAGCACACAGGCTTTGATCTGGTCTGTGTGGGCAATGATATTTCCAAACATGCCATCATCAAAGCATGTCAACGCAATCGATCACCGTTATGGTTGGTCGCCAGTAATCGAAAACTGCCGCTGCAGCCGGCATCCATGGATATGGTGATGTGTCTTTTTGGTTTTCCGGTGTATGCGGAGTTTTTGCGATTGCTTCGCCAGGATGGATGCTTGCTGATGGTTGATCCTGCTGAAAATCATTTGGCGGAGTTACGTCAGATCATTTATCCCGAAGTGAAGTTAAAGCAGGATAAGTTGGTGGATGCGGCAACGCAGGTGGGATTTTGCTTGGTGGATGATCAGCAGCTGACATACGTGATTGATAGTTTGTCGCAGGAGCAACTCTATGCACTGCTGTTAATGACGCCACATTTTTTTAAAATTACTGAAGATCGCCGGCAACAGGCATTGCAATCGCAGAATCTGAGTTTGACGGTAGATGTGCGATTCCGGCTGTTCAGGAAATAGGTTTTTGTTGCGACGATTGTGCGTGCCTGTTTAGAAGTGAGCTGCTTTTAGTGGGGAGTCTTATCCAGAAGCAGCTGCCTTTGCCTAAGGTGCTTTCAAAACCGATTCTACCACTCATTTTTTCGATGAGCTGTTTGCTCAGCATTAATCCAAGACCATTGCCTTCGATGCCGGAATATTCAGCCCCCGCGCGCTGGAATGGTTGGAATATTTTGTTTTGCATCTCGTTGGGAATGCCCATGCCGTTATCACGAACGCTGATTTCTACGGTGTCATCGTTGAGTAGGCGTTCGGAAACCCATATTTTGCCACCTTCGTTATTGAATTTTGTAGCGTTGCTGAGCAGGTTGACCAAAACTTGTACGACGCGCTGTTTGTCGACCAGGAAATAAAAGTCGTCGACTTGTGGTTGGTAAATTAATTCCAGCTTTTTATTCTTGATAACATTTTCAGTTAAGTTGATGGCTGATCTTATTAGTTGATGAAGCTTCTCGGGCTGTTCGTTGAGCAAAAAACGGTTTTGCTCTATGCGCGAAATATCTAAAACTTCATTGATTAAACCGAGCAGGTGCTGTCCTGCATTGCTAATGTCGCCAATGTATTCTTGCTGTTGGTTGGTCAGGTTGTCGTCAAATTGCAGCAGTTGCGATAAGCCAATGACGGCGTTAAGTGGCGTTCTCAGTTCATGACTCATGCGGGATAAAAACTCAGACTTGGCATTGTTGGCTTGCTGCTCGCGTTGTACAGCCATTTTGAAAGCTTGCTCTGCCTGGATTCGTGTGGTGATGTCCATGGCGAAGGCCGATGCGCCCAGTGGGTTGCCCTGATTGTCCGATAGTCGAGTGACAAACCATTCGCAATAGATGACGCGCTTGTCTTTGGTGATGTGCGAGATAATAACTTGCTTGTTATTTTCAGAGATTAATTCGCTAAACAGGTGTGGAGTGTTTTTACTTTCATCGAGCAGTATCTTGATGCCGCAGGTGCCGACGACTTCGTCGCTGGTATAGCCAAAGATGTGTTCTGCGGCAGGATTCCAACTGGAAATTTTTTGTTCGCTATCCCATTCAATGGTGGCAAGTGGTGTTGATTGGATGTGTAAGTCGAGTTTTTGTCGAGATTCATTTAACTCCTGGCGTTCTTGTTTTTTGACGGTAATGTCGCGAGCCAAAACCAAAACGACATCGCCTTCGCGAGGATCGTCGTAGTGGGTAACGCAGGCGTCGACGGTGAGTATTTTATTATCCAGACACGTATATTGTGATTCGTAAGTGACTGGTTCATTATCGCTGAGCAACCACAGCAAACGGTGGTAAATGTCACTGGCATCGCCAGCTATATCGGTGATGGTTTTTTTTAGCAACTCGGTTTTTGACGGGTAGCCCAATAAGTTGACGGCACGATGATTGGCGTCAATGATCCGGCCGTCAGGCGCATGTACCAGCAGCATGTCACCGGCACTATCGATAATATTCCGAAATCGCTCTTTGCTTCGCAATAATAGTTCGCTGTCGATTTTTGATTTTTGCAAATGGCGGTAGAGAAGAACATTGTTGTTGTAGTTACGTATTGCAATGAAGGTAGTGATGGGCAGCAGCGCGGCAAAATATGCGATAGCTAAGGCATCGATGCTATTTGGATGCAGATATAGCTGAATCATGATAGCAATGGAAATGGGAGTGCTGAAAACGATCACGGGCCAGGGTTTGTAGCTGAGTGTTGTGGCGGCGACAGCTTGTAATCCGGCAATGAGGAAGATAATCAGCTCGCGAACTTCGGCGGCATTCGTGTAGGTCCAACTGATGGCCAGGCACCAAAGCACTGAACTGGTTGCGGTAATGGCCATGTGCGAAGCGCACCATTGATTTTCGGTGAATTGTTGATTTTTGTTACGGAACAGTGAGCGATAGCTCAGTGCAATAATGGTCACAATCCCTTGTGCTATCATCCAGAGATGGACATGAGCATTGCCAAAATACGCGTGAATACTGGCGTACAGAAACAAACTGGCAAGCAGGCTGGCGACCATGGTTGTGCCAATGGCGCGAAACAGTTGTTCCAACTGGTAGTGATTGGTTTGCAGTTGCCGCTGCTGAATTGTTGATGTTGGCTCCATCATGAGAGTTCGACATTCCCGTTGTCATTGTGCTGATTACTAGAAGCAGGCAGTAAGTCTTAGCGGAAAAACGTCAAATAAATTAACTGATTTTTGATTGTTTGCTGAAAATTCCAGCAAAAATACTAGATTAGGTGTGGGATTTTAGCCAGTAAATGTCGTTATCCAGGATTTCGATGCTGACTGAGGACAGTCGCTGGTTGGCACAGGGGCCGCGCAGACAGTAGCCATCGTGTACCCGAAAAAGGGCGCCATGGACAGCGCATTGAATATATTGATTGTCGATGTCCAGAAACTGGTGATCTTGCCAGTTCAGGGTGGCACCGGTGTGAGGGCATTGGTTGAGGTAGGCGAAGTATTGGCCATCGCGGCGAACGATGAACAGTTGCTGCAAAGGCTCTCCTTCGGGGGAGAAGCCTTTGCTTTGGTTTTCGTCAATGTCGGAAAGGGCGCATAGCCGGATTTTGGGCATCAGACAGCGACAGAATCCAGCTGGTTTTGTTCGAAATGATGCTCAATGGCGTTGCGCAGCGTAACCAGTTGCCGATGGAAAAAGTGTCCGGTACCCTCCACCAGGCGCAGACTGGGGGCGGGGTGGAGGTCTTCCAGCCAATCAAGCACTTCCTCGCAGGGGACGATGTCGTCGTCCTTGCCCTGGATTAACAGCCAAGGGCAGGTCGGCGTGCGGATCGCGTGCGGATCGAAGAAGTTGATCGCGGGTGCAATGGTGATCAGTTGCGCAGGTTTGGCCTGGTGTGCGGCTCGCAGTGCGATATAGGCACCGAAAGAAAATCCGGCCAGCCAAAGGTCGCGGCCTGGATAAAGCCGCTTGGCCTCGGCGATGACGGCCAGCAGGTCCTGCAGTTCGCCCTCGCCATTGGCGTAATTGCCCTGGCTTTCACCAACACCACGAAAATTAAAACGCAGCGCCGGTATGCCCAGGCTGTTCAGGGTGCGGGCAAGGGTATAGGTGACTTTGTTGTGCAGACTGCCATCGTACAGTGGGTGTGGGTGGCAGATGACGGCAATGGCATTGAAACGGCTGCTTTCGGTGGCGCGGTTGAGAAGAGCCTCAATCCGGCCGACAGGGCCGTTGATGAAAAACTGGTAGCTAGCTTGATCCTTGGGCGTGGCATCGTCCAGCGCGGTAGAGTTTAGGTCCATAAACTTAGATCCCCTATTGTGGTCCACATCCTAGCGTCCGCGAAGCGGGCGCATACTAATCCAACGAAAGGACTGAGTCAAAGGGCCATTTTGGCCTATGGTGGAATTGCTAGCATGTGGGTACATCAGTAATCAGTTGCCTCTGGTTATTGAATCGAAGCTGAAGCTAATGCCAGATTTGGGCCGTATTTTCGCTGCCAAATATGACAGCATCCTTAAAGACCACAAAAAAATATAACGCATTGATGTTTAGTCTAATTATTGACCGATTAGGAGGTCTGGAGGGTGGATAATCGATCGGATCGTGATCGCACAGTACTGAGGATTATCCTCATTGAAGGCTTGGCCAACTTGCTGGTGCTGGTGATCAAAGTGGTGGTCGGTGTATGGACGGGTTCCATGGCGGTGCTGGCAGATGCACTGCATTCTCTGACCGATCTAGCGAACAATATCGTTGCCTGGGTGGTGATTGGTATTTCCAGTCGCCCTGCAGATCGCGAGCACCCCTATGGGCACCGGAAGTTTGAAAATCTGGCGGTGTTTGTCCTGGGCTCCATTCTGGTGGTGCTGGCGTTTGAGCTGGTGGTGCACGCGTTTACCGCGGAACCCAAACCGGTGGACACGAACCCCTGGGCGATGGGCCTGATGGCCTTGGTGTTGGTGAGCAATGTGACGATTTCCTGGTGGGAGCGTCGCTGGGCAAAACGATTGAATTCTGACATTTTATTGGCGGACGCCAGTCATACTTTCAGCGATGTGTTGATCACCTTGGGCGTTATTATCGGTTGGCAAATGGCGGCGATGGGCTATCTCTGGGTGGATAAAGTTGTGACTCTGCTGGTGGCGGCGATGGTGCTGGTGTTGGCCTACGGATTGTTCAAGCGGGCAGTGCCGGTATTGGTGGATGAAATTGCGGTGGAGCCGGAACCGCTGATTCGTGCCGTCAGTGAGGTGGAGGGCGTGTGGCAGGTGACCAAGCTGCGTTCTCGCTGGATCGGCGCACACCGGGCGGTGGACATGGTGATCGAAGTGGCGCCCGATCTAACGACTGAGCAGGCGCACGTAATTTCTGATGTGGTGGAACAGTTGCTGGAAGAGCGGTTCCAGGTTCACGATATCTCGATTCACATTGAGCCGGGTGTGGCCAGCTCGCCCGTCTAAGGCGCCGAGTTGGCAAATGCGCCGAACTCGGTCGCGGTGCCTTCTGCTGCAGGCGTATTTTCCTGAGATGGCGTTGTTTCGTCTGCGGGCGAGATCACTGCTGTTGAGGCGGGTTGGATTGTTGTTTGCTGGGCGATGAGCGTCTCCAGTTTGCTCTCGGCGTTTATGGCGCGTTTCTGAGTGGTTTCAAGTCGCTCACGCAGTTCGGCGAGTTTGGTGGTGTACAGCGATTCCTTGGCCAGCAATTCACTGCGTTCGCGTTTCAGGTTGCGGATTTCCTCAAGCAGCGCCGGTTCGTTGTTGATTTCTGCCTGGCGGGCCACGGCATCGCTCAGAATTTCTGCCATTTGCTCATTGTTGCTGCGCTCCTCGATAATCGAGGCGACTGCTTTGCTCAAAATTTCTGACTGAACTTCCAGCGGTTGGGAGCGTGGATCGTCTATTCCCAAGCGGCGGGCAATGCGATACAGACGGAACTCTTCATCCAACACGATTTGTTCCAGCGACTGCCGAGATTTATGGTTTAGCGCGGCCACTTCGCCCAAAATGCTCAGGGCGCGTTTGGCGGCGAACAATGCTTCGGCGGCCACTTTTTTGACGCTGGCGCGATCATGGGCGTTGGCGTTAATAAATTCCTCGGCGCGAGTGAACACAGCCATGGCGTCGCGATAGGTGATGGGGGTCAAGTCCGCGCCACCGTTGTTGGACACGCGCATGAGCATTTCTTCCGCCTCGTGCAGTGCTTCGTGACGAATGGCGCGTACTTCCAGTTCCTGCATGTCCTGAAGCAACTGAGGGCGCAGTTCTTCGGCGCGAGATTTTTTGCCATTCTCAATGTCGCGAATGATTTGGCTCATGCGATCCACCAGGCTGGAGTATTCGCTGGCGTAGGTGTCGCGGGTGTTGAGATTATCCAGACTTTGCTTAATCGCAATTTCTTCTTCCAACAGGTCCTTAACCTGTTTGGCAACGCGCTGACCATTGCGCAGCACGGCCTCGGCAGTCGCCACTTTCAGGGCAATTTGCGAATCGGAGGCATTCACGGCAG
Organism: Gammaproteobacteria bacterium; assembly: GCA_029884425.1. Lineage (NCBI taxonomy): Bacteria > Pseudomonadati > Pseudomonadota > Gammaproteobacteria > Gammaproteobacteria bacterium. Next base: position 7,546 of record JAOUHV010000009.1, on the reverse strand, counting down.
CTTTGCTGCGCGCATCATCCAGCGAGCGGCTGACCAGCTCAAAGTGGCTGGGGGCGAAAAAATTCAAATCCTGGCTGACGCGTAGTTTGGCGAGCGATTCTTCCAGCTCGGCAATGGCTGCGTTGCCGGTCATGTTCTGATAATGGCTGATATCTTCCTGGGTGGGCTGAATATCCTGCAGGCGCGGACTGGCGCAGCCGGCGATTACCAATGCCAGCGAGACGGCGACACACAAGCGCGTTAGGTGGAATGACGAAATCATAGATTCCCTGTTAATTATAATTTTTGTGCGAGAAGTATAGGCAAATCCTGCCTATAGGGTAATCACATTGCACAGTAAAGTGAAGTCATTGCGAACTCTAGGAGAGGATGCCCGCCAGGGTGAGCAGTGCCGTGGCCATTAACCAAAGGACGGCGGAGCGTCTGATCAGCGCCAGCGCAGCACCGATATTTTCTGGCTGGTATTCGTCCAGGCTTTCTGCATCTTTGCCCAGGGCTCCCAGCCCGGCGCAGATAATGATTTGGTCGTGACTATTTTTCCATTGCGAGCAGGTGCGTGCATTGATCACGCGGCACTGCGCCAGGCTGTGGGAAAAATTACCTGCCAGACCGTAGCTTAATGCGAGCAAGTGAGTAGGGGCCCACTTCATGAAGAAGTGAACTTTTTCAGCGGTTACGACAAAAGCCTCATCCTCTTCACGATGAGGATGGTGCTCGGCCCAGTGCGCCAGATGGCTGGACAGGCGGTACATCAATGCGCCGACCGGGCCGGCGACAATGAACCAAAACAAGGTGCCAAACAAACGGTCGTTGGCGGCAACCAGCAAAGCCTCCACGCTGCTGCGCATGATGTGGCGGCTTTCGTCTTCGGTCAGCGGGCGGTCGAATAGCTCCTGGGCGTGGTGGTAGGCTGCCTGCGTGTCCCCGGCTTCGAAGGCGCGGGAAAAGGTTTTGGCGTCATCGTAAAAGGTTTTAGGGCCCAACGAATAAACTAGCGCAATTCCTGCTGCAACAAACCAGAGTAGCGGCGACAGTTTGTATAGTGCATGGAATAGCAGCGCAGAAATCAGGGCAATGATCAGCAGCAGCGCCACCACCGCAGCGCCGCTGTTCAGTGCGGGCCACTTTTTGAAGGTTTTTAACGTGACTTGGGTACCGGTCGCAAACCAGTCAAAACGGCGATAGAGTTTCAGTTCGCCTAAAAATCGCTCGGTGATCAAGCCCAAAATTATGATCAACAGGGACATCAAAATTGCCTAGGTCATTGGTTTGTAAGAGCATACCCCGAAGCGGTGCAAATGCCAAAGGGATAGTCCGATAGACGGGCCACCATCCTTTGGGGTATCCTATGCCGCTTTCCGGGGATGTCATCGCCATCCTATCGGAACAATGCTCCGCCGAATTAACCGTGAAGTGTTCAATCGCTGTTTTTTTCGCCCGGTTCATGGTCGTAAACCGCCAGGTTTATGGCAGAAATCGCTGAGATATCAGCGTCGGAACCTCGGTTCTGGAAAATCAGGCGCCCGTAGCTCAGCTGGATAGAGCGTTGCCCTCCGGAGGCAAAGGTCGGACGTTCGAATCGTCTCGGGCGCGCCATTATTGGTCGATTTCAGTTGGGTTGGCTTCCTTGCTGGCCTGGAATCGCTTCATAAATCACCTTCGATAGCACCGCAAACGCAGCCTCTTCAAATGCCTTGTCATCCATGTAGCGGGTTACGATCTTGTCGTTCTCATGCATGCGCTGGATCATGATGTCCTCAAGCATCTTGCGCAGTCCCAGTTGGAACTTGTCGAACGGGTTGGCCTGCCGAAGTTGAACCACCTGCGGTGAGTGTGCTGCTTTCTCTTTTATCTGCTCGAAGAACAGACGATCTTCATCGGTGAAGTTGGTGCCAAAGCGTTCGTTCAATACCTTGATGATCTCCGAGAGTGGAGCTGTCTCATCTTTTGCTCGACCGGTACCGACATCAGTGGGGCTCTTTACTCCATACTCCCCTTCGCCGTCCTTGAGGTTGATTGCACCGGAGAATACGCGCTGCAAACGGTAGTATTGCAAATCCACCTCTTCATTCAGTTTTACCACTGTCGTGTCGCGATCAAGTGGCAGGTGTGGTAGCAGCAAACGACCATAGCTGAACAGCATCTCCAGGTCGGCATCACCAAAGGGAATGATCTGGCTCAGGAAGGAGTAAACCCGCACATAGCCGCTCAGTTTGTCGCGGAACTCACTGCGCTTCTCCTCATCCTCAATTGCCTTGAAGCGATCAATGGCCGGTTGTAGCTGGCGATTGATATGCGCATGGTCCGCCGGATTCTGGTTAGCAGGCAACTTGTAAAAGAAGCGTGAGAAGGCTTCCACCTCGCTCCAGTGATAGACCTGCGCCTTGTCCAGTTCATGCTTTAACTGCTCCAGCTGTGATGGATCGGAACTCTCCTGCAAACTGGTGGCATCGTAATAGGGCTTGAAGGCCGAATAGATCTCTTCTGCGCCATTGACGAAATCGAGTACAAACGGCGTCTGCTTGCCGGGAATCATGCGATTGAGGCGCGATAACGTCTGCACCGCCTGCACCCCGTCCAGTCGTTTGTCCACATACATCGACATCAGCAGTGGTTGATCGAATCCGGTCTGATACTTATTGGCTACCAGCAATACCTGATAATCGGGTGAGGCAAAGCGCTCCGGCAACTGTTTCTCACTGATTGGTTTGCCAGTCACCACATCGGTATTCATACCCGGTTCGGTAAACTCCTCTCCGGTCTCCGGGTCTTTCACCGTGCCACTAAAGGCCACCAGCGGCCGAACATCGGTATAACCCCGTTCAGCGATGTAACGCTCAAACGCCTGCATATACTTCACCGCGTGCAGGCGTGAACCGGTGACCACCATCGCCTTGGCTTGCCCGCCCAGATGCTGGCGCACGTTGTTGCGAAAGTGTTCGACGATCACCTCGATCTTCTGGCTGATATTGGTAGGGTGCATCACCAGAAACTTGGCCAGCGCCCGTGCCGCCTTCTTCTTCGGCAGATCCGGGTCATCCTCTGCCGCCTTTACCAGGCGGAAGTAGGTGTCATAGGTGGTGTAGTTTTGCAGCACATCGAGAATGAAGCGCTCCTCAATCGCCTGGCGCATGCTGTAAAGGTGGATCGGCTCTGGTTTGCCCGTTGGTCCGACACGACCAAACAGCTCCAGTGTCTTGCCCTTGGGCGTGGCGGTAAAGGCGAAAAAGCTCATGTTGGGCTGACGACCCCGTGAGGCCATCACCCGGTTGAGTCCATCCTCCCAGTCCTCTTCCTCGTCTGCCGGTGCCGCATTGGCCCCCAGAATCGCCTTCAGCTCGCGGGCCGTCTCGCCGCTTTGCGACGAATGCGCCTCATCCACAATCACCGCATAGCGGCGCTTGCCGATCTCATCCTCCCACGCCTTGGCCTGGGCGCGGCTCTGGGCATCGGCCTCATCCGGGTTCTCCGCCCCGGCGCTGCGCAGCAGGCCGCGCAACACAAAGGGAAACTTCTGCAAAGTGGTGATCACAATGCGCGTGCCGTCGATCAGCGCCTCGGCCAACTGTTTCGCATCCTGATCGATCGCCTTCACCACCCCCTGGGCATGCTCGATCTGGTAGATGGCATCCTGTAGCTGGCGGTCCAGCACCTGCCGGTCGGTAATCACCACCACGCAATCGAAGATCTTGTGATCGCGGTCATCGTGCAGGCTTGCCAGCCGGTGTGATAGCCAGGAGATGGAGTTGGTCTTGCCACTGCCCGCCGAGTGTTGAATCAGATAGTTATTGCCCGTGCCTTCAGTCTTGGCGGTGCGAATCAGCTTACGGGTGGCATCCAGCTGGTGATAGCGGGGAAAGATCATCGCCTCCTTGGTCACCAAACGGCTGCCGCGCCCTGATCCCTGGGGGCCATCCTCCACCTTCTCCTCCTTGCGCTGGATGAAGATGAAATGGCCAAGAATGTCGAGAAAACTCTCCCGCTCCAGCACCTCCTCCCAGAAGTAACCGGTGCGGTGGCCTGATGGATGGGCCGGGTTACCGGCACCGCACTGCACCTCGCCGGGGTGGCTGCCGCGATTAAAGGGCAAAAAGAAGGTCTTGCCACCCTGCAGGCGGGTGGTCATGTGAATTTCGTTGGGATCCGCCGCAAAATGCACCAGCGCCCGCTGTTTGAACTCGAACAGCGGTGCACCGGGAATGCGATCCTGCTGATACTGCTGCACCGCATGGCGCCAGCTCTGGCCGGTCCAGGGGTTCTTCAGCTCACAGGTGGCTACCGGCAGGCCATTCAGGGCAAACACCAGATCCACCGTTGAGTGGTCACCGGGGTGGCAAGGCACCTGCCGCGTCACGGTAAGCTGGTTCTGCCCGTACTGGGTCAGAATCTCCTCATTCAGACCGTGGGCCGGTTTGAAATAGGCCAGGCGAAAGCCCTTGCCGTAAAACTTAAAGCCGTGGCGCAGCACATGCAGCGAACCCTTGATGCGCAGCTCCTTCACCAGTGTCTCGATCAACATCGGCTGTAGTTGCGCACCATGCTGGGTGAGCATGTTTTGCCACAGCTCGGGCTGCGTAGCCTCGATAAACCCAAGGATCTGTTGCGGGAACAGCGCGCGATCCTTGTCCCAGCCACTGACTGAGCCCTGTTGCCAACCCTTGGTCAGTAAGGTTTGCTCTACGTAGGCCTCAAATGCTTTTTCGTTGGTTTGAGACATTCCTTCCCCCCCTAACTCGCCTGATAACTTAGCTCGAACAGATGGCGAGCCCGTTCAACATCCTCTTTGCTGCGCAGTGTGACTTCAAGGTCACCGGTACCAAAATGGCCGATATTGCTTACGTCACGTGTAAAGCCATCAATAATGTAATCTGGCGTAGTTGGGCACTTCAAATAAACAACCACACACATTGCCTGCACACGCACCTCCACGCAGGCAAAGTTTTTGATCCGTTTGTAGGCGACATAGAACTTCAGTACCTTTTTTTCCACATCGTCACCCAACGACAACAGCAGATCCTCGACATCCTGGTACAGCGATTTCACCTGCTCAGGCGCGCGTTCCAGATATTGGGAAACGGTGGTGTATACCTGTTTGGATTTGGCACCAGTATGGCTATGGCTGGAAGGTGCTGCCACTGACTCGACTGTAACCGAATTCACCCGCTCCAGAATCAGAAAACCATCCGGGTAGTGACGATAGCGAATCAGTTCGATGTTGCGATTCATCTGCAACACAGCATGCTCATCGTAGCGGGTAAAATCACCGGCAATACACAACAGCCGTGGCCCGCCCCACTCAATCTCATCGGCGGCCTCTTTGCCCAACTGCTCCAATACCAGCAGTTTGAATTCCGCCTGATGATCCATCAGCCAGTCGAGATAAAACAGCCCCTGATTAATCACATTCTCATTGGTGTTGCGCTTGTATTCGATGATCACAGGACAGCCGTTTTCATCAATGCCCAGCGTATCGATGCGCCCCTTGTGTTTGGCGCCGGTGGAGTACTCCGAGGCGAGAAAGCGCACCCCAAGTAGCGCCTCCAAATTCTTTTCCATCAGCGATTGGAGCGAACGCTCTAGCGCCATGGACTGACTTGGCAGCTCCACTACGCCTTTGGCATCGGTACGAAACAGTTTTATGTCGCTCATGTTATTCCTTTAAGCCATGCCATTGGTTTCATAGACCCGGTATTTGAGCCATTTGGCAATGCCGTCCAGGTCGGGGAAGAGTTGCTTGTCGAACACACCATACTGATCCAGGCGACGGCGGATGTCATCATGGGCCTGATGGCTGATCACTATTTCCAGTACATCCCGCTCCTCCAGTGGCGACATGGGCTGCTGGCAGGCCAGCAGTACGCCATCCTGTGCACGAATGCGCGGGGAGACATGGGGCGGGTCATAAATTACGTTGCTGGTGATACCGAACGGAGAGAGCTCAATATCCGGCTCATGGTTGTCACTCTCATTTGTAGCATCCACGGCTGGCGTGTCGGCTTCGCTGAAATGGGTGTCATCGGCGTCATCATCCAGCCCGAACACATCATAGCCATCCGTATCGTATGCGCTGCTCAATGTTGCTGATTGATCACGGCTACTGTTTGCAGCAGGTGTGGCTTGGCTTTTTGGTGCAGCCTTGCGCTTTTTCTCCTCCCGATAGTCGCGCACCAACTCGCTGTATCGGGTGGGCTCGCTGATCAGCACGTATACGGCACTGTCGTGATGACTGCCGTCCTTGTTTTTCTTGGTTTCGCGGGTAGCAAAGTAGAGCGCCACCAGCGGGTTGGTGGTCCAGTCCATAAAGCGGGTTGGCAACCCATGGTGCTGGGCGATGGCCAGCGCCTCCCACTCATTGCGCGGCAGGTGGTTCACATAGGTCAGCAGGTGGTTGCTGAAGGTCTCCAACACCTCCTGCTCCAGACGGTCACGTTCAGCCGGTGGCAGTTGAGCAAGATTGTCGTAGCGTCCTACCGAAGGCTTCAGGGTGTGGCCATCCCGCGCCTGTTTGGATTGGCCGCGAAAATAGCGGCGTACCTTCTTGCCCTCCTTCTCGGCCGGGCCTAGCTCATCACGCACAATGCGCAGGTAATCTTCAAAACTGTTGATGGTGAACTCGTTCATGCTGCCACACCCCGCACATCAATCTTGCCCGTCACCGCGGCGGTGATCAATGCCGTGCGGTACTCCTGCAAGCGCTGGATCGCAGCCTCCACCTTCGCTAGCAGGCGGTCGATCTTTTGGGTTTCGCGGTCGAGGTAGGTGGCGATGGCGGTTTGTTCTTTGAAAGAGGGCACAGACAAGTAACTGTCTGAAAGATATTCCATCTCGATAGATTCAACAGTAGTTCCAGATTTGCACCACTGTTCGAGCAGTACCTTTTGATTACCTTCAATGAGCCATCTGAGATATTCGGGTTCCAAATAGCTATTTAATTTGAACACGCGCATATCCTGATTTAGTGCCACAGGAACATCGTTAATGGCAACTGGCAATGTATGACGAAGGATTCCTGAACGAACAACAATCATGACATGGCCAGGAGCGATAAGACCGCTTGCACATTGAGCAAGTCCTTCGGAGGTAAGACAGTCTTGAGTCGCAGTGATTCTTCCGGTTTTCATATCCTTAGGTGAAACCCAAGGTATGTCCCCATCATCCCAAAATTGAGCTTCATTAGTTGAAGGCGTAGAACCGCCTTTAAGTCGAGCAAAATGACGAACCTTCTTAACCTCCCACCCCTCCGGCACTTCCCCCAACCACTCCACCCCGGAGTCTTTGAAGCATGTGTGGGGTGGCAGGCCGAATTCGTGGGCGACGTCGGCGGGCAGGCCGCGGGTGACGGTGCGGGAGATGAGCGCGCTGCGCTGCTCCTTGAGCAGTTCGATCAGGCGCTGCTTTTTCGCCAGCAGCGTGTCGATGTGTAGTGGTCAACTAATTCCGGACAGTCGTTTAAGTTTTTCTTCTTTCGCCGCAGGCGAAAGGCCATCATTAGCCGCATGAGGACGCCGCTGGTTATAGTGCGCCATCAGGTACCAACCAATATCCA